>CAMHKW010000027.1 GCA_946185835.1 uncultured Bacteroidales bacterium | reverse complement strand
TATACAAAATATAGAGGTGCCTTTGACTATAAATTATGGAGCCGTAGATAATTGTTACGCATCAGTCAGTGGTGGTGGACAAAATTTACAATTACCGGCGACCATGATTGGAACGACAGATGCCTTGTTTAAGTTGGCTAACGGAGGCGTAGTTCGTAAATGGTATGATGCCACGACAGATTTGATGTGTTTTGAATTGAGTGGCACAGCAAATCTGGATGCTGTTGTTGTGAAAGGATTACCGGTTATCGGAAATATATCTTCATCAGATTACTATTTGCCAATCTCCAGCAATATGCATATTATTCTCACGAATAGTAATGTGACTATCAGCAAACCAATGACCGTCCAACCGGGCGCAAAGATAGAAGTTAAGAGTGATGCAAACATAACCATATCTTCTAATGTCTTTCTGTATGACAAAGAAGAGTGGGGCGCATACGCCGGACCGAGTTATTATTTCCATAACTATGGTAATACTTATGGTATTTTAACTACTCATAAAAACCGCGGAAACGGAAAGTCTAAAGATTTATTGGATGATGCACAAATTATTGTTGACGGACAGCTGAATATTACAGGTAAATTGTATTCTACTGCCAGTGGAGCCGACGTTATGGGTAATGGAGGAGGCCATGCGATATTTTCGGCACTTCCTTCCTCCACAACCATCGATGCCTTTACCGGCAATGGAGATGAGGTTTCTGGGGGAGTTGCGGTAAATTCCGCTAATCTTTGCAATGAAGACGAATCATATACTAAGGCCATTGCTTCTACAACATTCTATAATGTGCATGGTCGTTGGTTTAAGTCAGGTAATCAAAACGAAAATACCGACCATACCTACAACTTCACATATATAGCAAGTGGCGCCGTTAGTGGTACAGGTGGAACAGATGTCTCTCCAAATACCCATAATGCTGTTTATGCTCCGGATAAGACCGGTCTGACAGCCGGTATGAAATGGTGCAACGTAGCGCAAGATGGTACCTGTAGCAATATCTTTAATGCTACGCAGACACTCAACGAGACGCCGGCAAGCGATATTCGCTATACTTATCCGTCGAGCAGTTGGTTGCAGTTGCTCAGGACGGAGACCGAAGGTGTCTATGGCGGTTCGGACAACAACCTCTATGCTGTGGATGGATGTTCTGTTACATCTTTAGGCTCGGTAGACGAGAACTGTCTCTATACCATAGGAGGTGTAAAGAAAGCCTTGGTGGATGGTCATTTCGTAGCTCTTGAGAAGAATACGGAAGACGAAGCATGGCATGATGTGGCTAACCCGACTAATTACTATATCTCCTTCGCAGGTTGTACATGGCATCCGGCTACCAAATATGCCGGCGAGGAAAAAGCTTACACCGTTGAGGGCGGTATTTATATCTGGTATGGAGGTGATTGGAAGTTAGTAGAGCGTGAGGCTCCGTACTTCTTCGATTATAACGACCAGAACGTAAAACGCTACTATGAATACGAAAACGACGAGTGGGTGTTGGCAGATCCCAAAGTGCGCGTAACGGATGCTATCGAGACCCGTGAGTTCTTCTTCTTCCCCGAGGCTTTTGCTATTGCTAACGGCAAAAAGAACGCTACGATAACTTTATTGAAGGACATTACCAACACCACTACTCCTTTGTCTTATACTCAGACAAACACTACTTGCACTCTTGACCTCAATGGTCATACGGTAAATCTCACGATTACCGGTAGCGGAACTACAGGCGTCAACATGATAAAAATTGATGCCTCGGGCAGTACGTTTACTATCACGGATAACAGTGCTGAAAAAGACGGTAAACTGATACTAAAGCAAGGCATCACGACCGCCACAGCCACCAAGCGTTGGTACGGAATAGTTCTTGCCAATGGTTCGTTGGCTTTGAACGCTGGCGAGGTACAGGCCATCAACGATTTTACCTATACTTCAACGAAAAATACCGGTATGATCAGTGCTATTTACATCGCAGCAGGAAAGACCTTCACCATGAATGGTGGTAGTATATATGCCGAGTCGCCGTACTATCCGCGTGCGATAGACATTGCCGGCGCTACTTCTGCCAAGGCTACTGTTACCCTCAATGCCGGTACGATTACGGCGAATGCAACAACAGTCACCAATGCCATGGGTATCTATACCGTTGGAGGTACAACAACCATTAAAGATGGTGTTACCATCAATGCGACAACTAAAACCACATCTGCATACGGTATCTACGTGGACGCTTCCACAAGCAATTATTGGGGTACGGTGAATATGACCGGCGGTACAATCAATGCTACAGCTACCACTACAACGGCTTTGGGAGCTTTCGTTAATGGTACCTACACCTTCAATAATACCACTCCGAACACTATCAAGGGTACCTATCGTGCTGTACTTAACATATCCGACGGTACATTCAACGTAATCACCAATGGTACAACAACAGCGTATGGTATCCAATCACGCGGTACAACAACTATCACCGGTGGTACCTTCAATGTAACACCTAAAACAACAACTGCGTATGGATTGTTAGTGCAAGATGGCACAACAACTATTAGCGGCACTCCAACCTTTACTATCAAAGGAACAACAACGGCATATGGTATTTATGCCAATGGTGCAACTCCCGAAGATAAGACAGGACGGCCGTATAACCCCAATGTCATCGTCAATGGAGGTACGTTTGATGTAACAACAACTACAGGAGATGTAGCATATGGTGTATATGCCGGGGCGGGAACACGGGTTATTACAAGCACTGCCTCCGATTACTATCCGGGCATTTATAGCAGTATTGGAACTGTTACTGTCAATGGCGGTACATTTAACGTGACCGCTAAGACTTATAATGCTATAGGAGTATATGTACACCGAGTAGCAGCCTACGAATCCGGCACGAACACAGCACATGTCTTCCGGGGTGTAGCAAACATTGCCGGCGGCACATTCACAGTCCGGGACCTTACGCATAAGACCACTACCGGTGCTTGCGATGGTGTGCGCTCTTATGGTACACTGACTATCACCGGCGGTACATTCGATGTAGCGGCAAGTGCTGCAACAGCCAAAAACGCCACGTATGTCTATGGTGTGAATGTGTATGACGGCACGGCTACCGTCAGCGGTACTCCCGAGTTCACCGTCTCTGCCTATGGTACAGCCTTTGGCGCTGTCGCTAACGGAACAACACCGGATAAAGCGACCGGTCTGCCGTGTGAAGCAGACCTGACCATTGATGGCGGTACTTTCAATGTCAACACAACGACAAGCACGACTGCTTATGGAGTTTATGCTGCCGGACCAGCACCGCGTGTCATCACAAGTACTGCTGCCGGTTACTACCCGGGCACATACTACAGCAAACCTGTGGCTACAGTAAATGACGGTACATTCAATGTAAAGGCAAAAACGGCAACGGCTATTGGCGCTTACTGTGGTAGAGGTGTGCTATACGACCAAGAGGTGTTAGAACCGCATACTGTCGAATTGGAGAGCTTTGGCGAACTGAATATCAAAGGTGGTACGTTCAATGTCAGCACTTTAGGAACTACTACAGCCGATGGCGTGCGCTCGTTCGGAACAACCAACATCACCGGCGGTACATTCAATGTAACGCCTAAAACAACCACTGCTACTGCCATCCGCACCTATGCAGGAAAAACAACTATAACCGATAACCCGCATTTCACCGTCAAGGGCACGACAACGGTGTATGGACTTAATGCCGGGTGTGAAGCACCTAACACAAAAACAGGTTTAACATACAATGGTGAGATAGAATGTAACGGCGGAACCTTCGATTTGGAAACTACAACCGGTGCTACTTGTTATGGTGTGTATGCTTATGCAGGTTCAGTGAAAATAACCACCCTGCATTCTGCTAACGCTGATTATTTCGCTGGTAACTATGCAAGTGCAGGTACGATTGTTGTCAATGACGGTATCTTTAACGTCAAAGCCAAAACAACCGGAGCATACGGAGTGGTTGTCCCTGCTACTGTTACGCAATCAGGAGCAACAGGCTATCCTACTGCTACAGCTACTGCAAAATGCGATATCAACGGAGGTAAGTTTATTGTTGAAGGAACAGAAACATTCGCTGTCTATAAAAAGGCTGCGAAAGCTGATTTCAAGATTAGCGGTGGCTATTGGGGTGGTGAAGGCGTGAACGATAATCTCGCCTATTATGCCGTATCGCCCTATAAAGTCCTCACTCTTCGTTCGTCACATGCTCTCTTTCCTGATGGTTATCGCTATACTGTAGGCGAAGGTGGCACCGTAACTTGGAAAAATGGAACTACAACGCTTCGTTCGGAGGATTACCTCAAAGGAGAAACACCTGCATACACAGGTGAAACACCGACAAAAACGGAAGATGCACAATATACTTACACGCATGATAGTTGGGATCCGACAATCACAGCCATGAACAATAGCGATGTAACCTATTCTGCTACTTTCACAAGTACAAAAAGGAAATACACCATTCTATTCCAAGACGACGATGGTAGCACATTGACAAATACAGATCATGTTGACAATAAGTGGGAATATGGTACTAAACCGACATATACAGGTGCAACGCCTACAAAAGCCGAAGATGCTACGAATACCTACACCTTCAACGACACATGGTCTGATGGTGTTGACACCTACGCAACAGCCGACCTACCAACGGTTACAGGCGACAAGACTTACACCGCGCAGTTCACGGCTAATCCGAAAGAACTTGGTACTTATCTCGACATCGTCGACTGGAGCGGTAACGGAGAGGGTAAGTCGCTCACGCTGAACATGAACGGCTATACTTCGAAACTGGATGGCCACAAGACAGAATGGAAGATAAAGATAGGCAGCACTGAAAAGAACAAAGGCAATCGTCGTACCGATGACCGCACCCTTGTATTCGATGGACTGACACTGACAGCAGGTAACTACGTCACCATCGAAGGCTATGATGCTAACAATACCCTTGAGACTAAATACGAATACCTTATTCCTCAAGTGATAACCTCCAACCCTACTATCACTTCTGCAAGCAGCAACTACCTGTATGTTCGCTCGGGCAGCCTAACCATCAACGGTAATATCACGGTTGACAAAGTGGTGATATGCCCGGGTGCCAAACTCATCATCAGCGACGAAAGCACACTCACCGTAAGAAATAGCATCATACTGCGCACACGCACGCATGTCAACATCGACTACCACGCTCCCGAGCTTATCAACAACGGCACACTCACACTAAGCACCGGTGCTAAGTTCTACTACTCACGTATCGTGGCCGACAAGCAACACCTCTACCCCATCGGCTTCCCGTTCGACGTCAACCTCTCTGAAGTCACACTCACCAACGGCATCGACATCGCTCGAGGCACCGACTTCGCCATACAATACTACGACGGTGCCTCACGCGCTGAGAACGGCGTGGGTGGCAACTGGAAACTATATAAAGGAGAGAGTCTGACTGCCAAACAAGGCTACCTGCTGCTCTCCACCTCAGCGTACTACCGCGAGTACCTCTTCCCCATGGACTACGTACAGTCACCTGAAGCCACTGTCGGCGTCACTGCTTATACTTATAAAAATGCATCGGCTGCCGATGTCGGATGGAACGTCGTCGTCTCGCCCTTCACCTCGACAAGCTCGATAACGGCACAGAACCCCTCGCAGAACCTCAAGATATCGAAGCTCTACGAAGATAATGTCAACTACTATCAGGACGTGGCTCGCGACCTCGAACCCGCAGAACCCTTCTACCTGCAGGTAGAGCAAACCGGTACCCTCTCGTTCGCCGCCACCTCGTCTCCCATAGTACGTCGCCGTGCGCATGCCTACACCTCCTCTTCGAACGGCATCGACTACTCCGACAACTCCGTCAGCGAACAGTGGATACGACTTATGTTCTCGCTAACCTCTAACAGCGAAAGCAGTCTAACCTCTAACAGCGAAAGCGGTCTAACAAAAGACATCACCAATATCTTCCTGCACCCGACACGTTTCTCTGCCGACTACGAGACCGAACTCGACGTTGTCAAACTCACGACCTCGGGCACTAAGCCGCTCGTCTACACCTCGCTCAGCTGCGGCGACCTCGCCTTCGCTGCCGTGCCCGACGACATGGCTCAGGCAGGACTGCCTATCACCGTCAACGCACCCGTCGACGGCGACTACCTCTTCTCCGTGGAGCAGGGCGAGTACCTCGAACGACTCGACCACCTCTACCTGCATGACGCCGAGTGGGACGACCTCATCGACCTACTCTCCACCGACTACATCATCGACCTCACGAAAGGCGTCACACGCAACCGCTTCACCCTGCGTGCCGTCTTCCGCCAACCCGGCATCGCCACCGACCTCGACAACCTGAATGGTGGATTGTCTAATGGTGAAAATGGTGCTAATGGTGAAAATGGTGGATTGCTTAATGGTGGCGCTGGTGCTAATGGTGCTCAGCCTCGCAAAGTCTACCACGACGGATACATCTACATCATCCTCCCCAACGGCAACGTCTACGACACCAACGGCAAACGGGTGGAAATGTTTTAACGATTTAATGTTCTAATGATAAAATGATACATGGCGCTGCCGCCATGTATCATTTTTCATTTCGGGCTTTCGCCATCCCGCCATCTCGAAATCTCGTCATCTCGCCATCTCGACATCTCGGTATCTCGACATCTCGGTATCTCGATAATCCGTTATCCCGAAGCAACACCATTAAGTAATAAGAAATCAAAAATAACCCACACCATTAAGAAATCAAAAATAAGAAATAACAATCACCATTCAGAAATAAGAAATCAAAAATAAAAAAGTAAATTTGCAATCTAAAAACTTTTTCTTACCTTTGCACTCTGAATCGTTTTATATATGACAAACATCATTTTATGCGGAGCTCCGGGCTCCGGCAAAGGTACACAAAGCGACTGTATTGTCGAACGTTACGGACTACTCCACCTCTCCACAGGCGACTTGCTTCGGGCTGAGATAGCACGCGGCACCGACCTCGGAAAGCAGATCGACGCCATCATCTCGGGCGGTAACCTCATTCCCGACGACATGATGATAACACTTCTCGAGCAACATATAGCACAGCTGCCCGAGCATACACGTGGCATCATCTTCGACGGCTTCCCACGCACCGAGAACCAAGCGCACGAACTCGAACAACTCATGCTACGCACCGGCGACCGCACCGCCGTACTGCTCGACCTGCATGTCGACGAAGACGAGATCATGACACGACTCATCAACCGAGGCAAGACCAGCGGACGAGCCGACGACAACGAACATACCATCCGACACCGACTCGAGGTATATCACCAACAGACCGAACCCGTCACCACCTACTACAAACGCCTCGGCAAGTACGTGAAAATCGACGGCATGGGCAACGTCGACGATATCTTCAAACGCATCGACAACGTCCTCAGAGAAGTATTGTAAGCCTCCAGAGAACCCGGCATCCCGGAAATCCGATATCCCGGCATCTCGTCATCCCGTGATCTCGAAATCTCGACATCTCGTGATCTCGGCATCTCGAAATCTCGACATCTCGACATCTCGAAATCTCGTCATCTCGAAATCTCGACATCTCGACATCCCGGCATCCCTTAAATTCTGAAATCTGAAATTTGAAATCCAAAGCCATGGCACAAGGCAACTTCATCGATTACGTAAAGATATACTGCCGCTCGGGCAAGGGCGGAGCCGGCAGCATGCATTTCCACCGCGCCAAATACCTGCCCAAGGGCGGACCCGACGGCGGCGACGGCGGCAGAGGCGGACATATCATCCTGCGAGGCAACCGTAACCTATGGACGTTGCTACACCTTAAGTACCAGCGACATATCATCGCCACCGACGGCGGCAAAGGAGGCGAGAGCCGCAGCTTCGGCAAAGACGGAGAAGACAAGGTCATCGAGGTGCCACTCGGCACCGTATGCTACGACGGCGACACCGGCGAATACCTCACCGAAGTACGCGACGATGGCGAACAGATAGTGCTGCTACGAGGCGGCAAAGGCGGCAGAGGCAACTGGCACTTCCGCACCGCCACCAACCAAGCACCACGTTACGCACAGCCCGGCGAACCTAACCAAGAACGTAACATCATCTTGCAACTCAAGGTGCTCGCCGACGTCGGACTCGTAGGCTTCCCTAACGCCGGCAAGTCGACACTGCTGTCGGTGGTCAGCGCCGCCAAACCCGAGATAGCCGACTACCCCTTCACCACCCTCACCCCGCAACTCGGCATCGTCAGCTACCGCGACAACCGCTCCTTCTGCATGGCTGACATTCCCGGCATCATCGAAGGCGCCGCCGAAGGCAAAGGTCTCGGACTACGCTTCCTCAGACATATCGAACGCAACGCCGTACTGCTGTTCATGGTCAGCGTCGATGCCGACGACATCCGAAAGCAATACGACATACTACTTGCCGAACTCGACAAATACAACCCCGAACTGCTACGCAAAGCACGCCTGCTCGCCATCACCAAATGCGACATGGCTGACGACGACATGCTAAAACGCGCACGACAGACACTACCTGACGACATCCCCGCCGTGTTCATCTCATCGGTCAGCGGAGAGGGTATCGACCAGCTCAAAGACATGCTCTGGCAAGAACTGCAGAAAGACGAGAACCAGATCATCGACATCTCACACCTGCCTATCGACATCAAGAAGGTGGAACACGACGAACAGATAGAGGCAGAAGACGACGAACCACACACCATCTACCTCAACGAAGTAGAAGAGGAATGGGACCTCAACAAATACAAAGGCATCGGCTGGGACCAGTAAAATATATTACTGATTGATGATTTCTGATTGATGATCGCTTTCTCGACATCTCGTCATCCCGCCATCTCGACATCTCGACATCTCGTCATCCCGCCATCTCGACATCTCGACATCTCGTCATCCCGCCATCTCGACATCTCGACATCCCGGTAATCCAGTATCCCGAAGCAACACCATTAAGAAATCAGAAATCAAAAATAACCCACACCATTAAGAAATAAGAAAATCATAAATCAAGACATCACTCCTCCGAGAAGTGCACGAGTACATGGCGGTAGGAATTGAAAATCTTCGACTTCGACACGAAACCGAGGTATCTGCCGTCGGCATCGGTCACCGGCAGGTTCCATGCCCCTGTGTCTTCGAAGATCTCCATCACGTGCTCCATCGACATGTCGTTGCTGAGCACCGCTAACGGCGCCGTCATCAGCTCCGACACCTTAAAACGTTTGTACAGGCGTGGCTGAAACATGATATTACGTACCTCATCGAGCAGCAGTATACCTTGCAGACGACCATCGTCGCCCACCACAGGGAAGAGGTTACGATGACTTACCGATATCGTCTTCACCAACTCGCCGAGTGTCATGTCGGGATGTAAGATGTTGAAGTCGGTCTCGAGCACGGCATCCATCTTAAGAAGCGTGAGCACCGAGCGGTCTTTGTTATGCGTAAGCAACTCACCTTTCTTAGCTAAACGTTTGGCGTACAAGGAATGAGGCTCGAACAACATGATGACCATATACGACACTATCGACACCACTATCAGTGGCATAAACAGATGATAGCCACCTGTCAGTTCGGCGATGAGGAAGATGCCTGTCAGCGGCGCGTGCATCACTCCCGACATCAGCCCCGCCATACCCACGAGTGCGAAGTTAGCCACTGACACGTCGCAACCTAACAGGCTGAGTGTCTGTCCGAGGGCGAAGCCGCTGAGTGCACCCACGAAGAGCGAGGGTGCGAAGATACCGCCCACGCCGCCACCGCCGTTGGTCGCCACCGAGGCGAAGATCTTAAGTGCCACGATGAGCAGTATATATACTATCAGCAGCCATGGCGTCCGCGCCAACGAAGCGAGCGGACTGCCATCGAGGGTGCGCATGGCTGAGCCGTTGATAAGCAGCGTGATGGTGTCGTAGCCCTCACCCCACATAGGCGGAAACAGCCATATCAGCAACGCCAACGTACCACCGCCTATCAGTATGCGCGCCGTCATCGACTCCACCCGACGCATCTGCGTCTCAAGAAAGTCCATGCCACGAGTGAAATAAAGCGATACTAAACCGGAAACTATACCTAACAGCAAGTAATACGGCAGACGGTTGAGAGTGAAATACTCGACACTAAGCAACCGGAACATAGGCTCCGCGCCGGAGAACAGATATGCCAATGCCGTTGCCGTGACCGACGAGATCAGAAGGGGCGAGATCGACGTCATCGTGAGGTCTATCATCAGCACCTCGAGGGTGAACACCAGACCGGCTATCGGCGCCTTGAAGATACCGCCTATGGCACCCGCAGCGCCACAGCCTATCATCAGCATCATAGTGCGCTGATTCAAGCGGAAGAACTTAGCGAGGTTAGAGCCTATGGCAGCACCCGTCAGCACTATCGGCGCTTCGGCACCTACCGAACCGCCAAAGCCTATCGTCAGACCACTGCCCACGATACTGCTCCACATATTATGAGTCTTGATGATAGACTTACGCTGCGAGATGGCATATAATATCTTGGTGATGCCATGCGAGATGTCGTCGCGAACAACATAACGCACGAAAACGGCGGTCAGGGCGATGCCCACCAGTGGGAAGAACACGTATATCACCGACCCATGCTGCGCCATAGGCAACACGAACAGCCAGTGCCTTAGCAGATGTATCAGCGTCTTGAGCAGCCACGAAGCCAACGCCGTGAACACACCTACCAGCAGTGCTAACAGCAACACCATCTGACGCTCGCTCACGTGCTGCTCGCGCCAGTGTATCAGCCTATCGTGCCAACTACTGCCCTTCTCCATTGAATATCACACTGATGGTGTAAAACATTATCTTCAAGTCTAAATGCAACGACATATTCTCCATATAGGCTATGTCGTAGTTGAGCCGGTCGACCATTTTCTCGATGGTATCGGTATATCCCACTTTGATAGGTCCCCACGAGGTGAGTCCCGGGCGGATACGATAAAGCAGGCAGTAGTATGGTGCCCGCTGCATTATCTGATTGATGAAATACTCACGCTCGGGTCGCGGTCCGACGATACTCATGTCGCCTCGTAGCACGTTCCACAGCTGCGGCAGCTCGTCTAAACGATACTTGCGCAACATTCGTCCTAACGGCGTGATACGAGGGTCGTCGGTGTCGGTGAGTTGTGGCACCGACTCCTCGGCGTTGTCGCGCATAGTGCGGAACTTATATATATAGAAAGGCATGCCGTACATGCCGATACGCTGCTGACGATATATCACCGGACCTCTTGAGGTCGTCTTCACCAACAAAGCTAACACCAGCAGCAGTGGCGAGAGCAACACCAGTCCTATTGCCGAACACACTATGTCGAAAGCACGCTTGATGGCTATCGACGAGTCCGACATCTTATGATCGGTTATCATAATCAGCGGCGAGCCGTCGAGATCGACAATACGGGCGGCACCCGACAAGATGTCGAACGTACGCGCCGGCAGCGAGATACGTGTGCGAAGCGGATAGATACGTCCTATCAGCTTATATAACGTCGCCTCCGAACGCTTGCGCGACAAGTTGATATGCACGCGGTCGACAGGCATGGCACGCATCAGCTCCGCCAACGCCTGCTCGCTGTCGGAACACAGTGTGAAGACCCGTTCTTCATGCTTGCGGGTGAAAGCCGCAATGAGCAGACGAGGCAGCAGCGAGCATACGAACTGCAACGACACCAACACCACCAACGACATATAATAGCGGCTGTAAGAGTCCACTTGGTCGTCGATGATGATAACGAAGAAAGCAGCTATGCCGATGACTATTGCCGAGCCTAACGTAGTGAGCGTCACCTGCCACTGCGTGTGAGAAAAAGGTCGCAGGTAGAAACCCGACAGATAATACACCAAAAGGCAACCTATGGGATAGAGTATCAGCGGACGGTAGAAGCTGAAGGCGGGTATCAGCACGTTGCTCACACCAAACACATAACCCTCGTATACCATCCAGCGGAACACTAAAAACAGAAGCCACACCACCTCAGCCGACAAGAAGTCGGCAAGCAGGTACTTGAGCTGCTGACGGCGATATAGCTTCAGACGATTCATGGACGTATGATTTTGATAAGACTGCCCGGACCCAATTTCACTACCGACGAGGCTACGGCAGGCGTGGTGTCGTCTTGACGGTATTCAACCACGTAGTCGACCAACGCAAGAAGTTCGGCGTCGATATCACGAAAACAAGCAGGTGCCTTCATGCCCGAGAAGTTAGCCGACGTCGAGACTATCGGCTTGCGAAAACGCTCGCATAAGTCATGCGAGAAACGCTCAGCGGTGATACGCAAGCCCGCACTGCCGTCCTCTGCCAAGAGGTTGGGTGCCAAGCCTTTGACATCGGGATAGATAATCGTCATCGGACGAGTGGCACAGTCCAGCAACTGCCACGTAAGCTCCGGCAAGTCGGTCACATACTGCTGCAGACGCCCCGGAGAGTCGACCAACGAGAGCATCGACTTAGAGTCACAACGACGCTTGATACTGAAGATGCGAGCCACAGCCTCAGTATTGGTGGCATCACAACCTATACCCCAGATGGTGTCGGTAGGATAAGCAATGACACCACCCTGTTCCAGTACACGAACAGCCGACAGAAAGTCGGACTTGTCATAACGAGCGATAGTAGAGTTGTCGGTGGACATATAGAAAAAAAAATAATGGACTTTCTTGCAAATATCGTATCGGCTGTGTA
The DNA here is from genome assembly GCA_946185835.1 of uncultured Bacteroidales bacterium. Taxonomy (GTDB): domain Bacteria; phylum Bacteroidota; class Bacteroidia; order Bacteroidales; family Paludibacteraceae; genus Colicola. Next base: position 14,696 of record CAMHKW010000027.1, on the reverse strand, counting down.
CGCGCCAAAAGCATACCTTCGATAGCGAAGTGCAAAGGTACAAAAAAAAATCTATGCACAAATCATATTCTACAACTTTCTTTTTTTTTTGCTTATTCAAAGAATAAATTGTAACTTTGCAAACAAAAGAAATAACATAACCCTTAAATATGCCTAAACACATTATCTATCAGCTTTTCCCTCGTACTTTTACCAACTACAACCCCTCTCGGGTATACAATGGTAGCATCGAGGAGAACGGTTGCGGCAAGTTCAACCTCATCACCGACACAGCTCTTGGCAAGATACGCGAGTTGGGTGCCACCCACGTGTGGTATACCGGTGTGTTAGAGCATGCCACACAAACCAACTATAGCCGCTATGGTATCTCAGCCGACCACCCCTCAGTGGTGAAAGGTCGTGCGGGCTCGCCATACGCCGTCAAAGACTATTACGATGTCGACCCCGACCTCGCCGAGAACGTACCTGAGCGCATGCACGAGTTCGAGGCATTGATAGAGCGCACTCACGCCGCCGGATTGAAAGTCGTCATCGACTTCGTGGGTAATCATGTTGCCCGGCAATACCGCTCCGACGCCAAACCCGAAGGCGTAGAAGACCTCGGTGCCAACGACCACTCGGAATGGGCGTTCTCTCCTCTCAACAACTACTACTACCTACCCACGCAAGAGCTGCATATCGGCACCTATACCGAATACCCTGCCCGCGCCACCGGCAACGACTGCTTCAACGCCTACCCCGCTACCACCGACTGGTACGAGACTGTGAAACTCAACTATGGCGTCTTTTATCAGGGCGGCGGCGAGAAACAGTTCGACCCCATGCCACGCACGTGGATGCAGATGTGCCAGATACTGCTATTCTGGGCTGACAAAGGCATCGACTGCTTCCGTTGCGACATGGCAGAGATGGTGCCCGTCGAATTCTGGCATTGGGCTATCGCCGAAGTCAAGAAACAACATCCTCAGATCGAGTTCTTGGCAGAGGTGTATAACCCGTCGCGCTACCGCGAGTTCCTGTTCGACGCCGGCTTCGACTACCTATACGACAAGGTCGGCATGTACGACTACCTGCGTAACGTGACCTCACGCAGCTACCCCGCCGAAGGCATCTCACAACAATGGCAGTCGGTGGACGACATACGCGACCACATGCTCTATTTCTTAGAGAACCACGACGAACAACGTATCGCCTCAGGCTTCTTCTGCGGCAGAGGTATATGCGCCGAACCCGCCATGACGGTGGCTGCCACCCTTGGCACTAACCCCGTGATGATATATGCCGGACAAGAGTTCGGCGAGAAAGGTATGGACTCGGAAGGCTTCTCCGGCATGGACGGACGTACCACTATCTTCGACTACTGGGGCGTGAAGACGCTGCAGGCATGGGCTAACAACGGCAAGTTCGACGGTGCCGGTCTCGACGACGAACAGCGAGAGCTGTACGACTTCTACAAACGGCTCCTCACGCTCACCACACAACACAAAGCCATCAGCGAAGGTAAGATGTACGACTTAGAGTTCGCACAAAACGAGCGCTACAACCGCCGAGAGCAGTACTGCTTCATGCGTAAAGCCGACCACGAAGCTATACTTGTAGTGGTTAACTTCGCCGACCGCGCCATCGACGCACACGTGACTATACCGGCACAGGCACGCGAATACCTCGACCTACCGATAGCACCCATCCATGCCACCGACCTGCTCAGCGGCTCGGAATGGGATGGCACCACCGAAGGCATCGACCTGAGCATAGGCGCATGGAAAGCCTTAGTGCTGCGTTTCGAGATTTAACAAACCCATTAACAACCGACGACGATGCAACAGCTTAAAGACATATTACGTTTGGTGCGTTGGCAGAACCTGCTGATGACGCTGTTTGTGATGATACTGATGGAGAAGATGGTGGCAGTGCCCATACTGCTCAGAGCCTATTACCCGGAGGTAGTACCACAGTATGTGTTCGTGCTGTTGCTGCTGTCGGTGGTCTTCATCCAGGCAGGCGGCTATGCCATCAACGACTATTTCGACGTTAAGATTGACGCCATCAACCGCCCCGACCGCCTGATAGTGACGCGCACGCTGACGAAGCCTCAGGTGATGCTGCTGCACCAGGTGCTCACATGCATAGGCATAGCAGCCGGAGTGGTAGTGGCTATCGTGGTGCGCAGCTGGCTGCTCGGAATCATCATCTTCTTCGTTCCCGGACTGCTATGGTTCTACTCGTCGTCGTATAAACGACAGTTTATCATCGGTAACATCATAGTGTCAGTTGCATCAGCACTTAGCGTGTTAGTGGTGGCTATGGTCAACACTGCATGGCTCGAGTCGCACTTCACCGACATAGCCGGCTATAACGCCCTTGCCGACAGCCCACTGGTGCACGACCTGTACACCGCCATCGGACTGTTCAGCCTCTTTGCTTTTCTGACTACATGGATTCGCGAGGTGGAGAAAGACCTGCAAGACCAGAACGGCGACCGCGAGATGGAGTGCCACACCATGCCCATACGTATCGGTGAGACACGCACCAAAGTGTTCGTCAGCCTGCTTATCGCGCTGACAGCCGCACTGCTGTGCTACGTCAACTTCGGTCTCACACCATACCCACATGGCTGGGGTACCGTCACCACACACTACCTCACCTTCGGCTTGCTCGTCCCACTCGCATGCAACCTATATATGCTGTGGACTGCCAAGATCTCGAGCGACTACCGCAACGCGCAGATGCTCACTAAGTTCATTATGTTGGTAGGAGTGATGTACTCACTCGTCTTCGCCGGTGCCATGCACGCAATGTAAACGATTTCGAAATGTCGGGATATCGAGATTTCGTGATTTCGTCATCTCGTGATTTCGTCATCTCGTCATCTCGTCATCTCGGGATTTCGAAAAGAAACAGCAACATTAGAACAGCGACAGCTGACTGTCGTCATCGGATGCGGCAGGGGTCTTGCTTTTCGACTTCTTTGTTTTTCGAGTCGACGCTTGAGGTTTCTCTTCCTTAACCTCAGTCTCAACCTTATCCTCAACCTCAGTCTCAACCTCTGTCTCTATCTCTGACTCTGTCTGACTCTCTGCATCTACTACTTCCGAGTCGTCAGGCTGCGGTACGTCAATCTGCATCGGAATATCATCGATATCTAACTCTGCCTCTGTCTCAGCCTCAGCCTCAGTCTCAACCTCTGTCTCTGCCTCAGTCTCTGTCTCAGCCTGAGGCTCAATCTCTGCCTCTGTCTCAACCTCTGTCTCTGTCTCAGCCTGAGTCTCAACCTCTGCCACTGCCTCTGTCTCAGCCTCAGTCTCAACCTCAGCCTCTGTCTCAGCCTCAGTTTCAGTCTCAGTCTCAACCTCAGCCTCAGGCACGGGGCTGACGTCTTCTATCGAGGCGAGGGGCAGTGTGGTCAATCGTTTGCCTTTTGCCTTGGTCGACTTCACGTCGATGAAGAGCGACATCTCGATGTCGACAGCCTCGCGTGCAGGGTCTTCGAAATGCAGGCGGAAGAGTGCCTCGGGTGAGTCGGTGAGGATGACGATCTTCGAGTCGGGGTTGTCGCCCAGCATGTTTTGTGACTTAGGTGTGGCGTCGAACACGAAGCGTTTGCCATAGTAGTAGCCTTGTTCGGCGTTCCAGAGTGCAAGCGACCACACCTTGTCGGGTTCGTACTTCTCGATGCGCAGAATGTTATCGTCGAAATGAGCTGTCAGCTGGAAGGTGTTGAGATAGTACTCGCCGGTGGTGGTGACCACGAGAATACGGTCGTCGTCTTCGAACTCGCCGAGGTAGTTACCTTGGTGGTCGTAGTTGAGTCGGTTGACGTCGGGGTCGAACCACACCTGTCTGCCTCCGAGCGTAGAATGTCCTTTCACTTTCAGCGTGATGCTCTTCACGTCGAACTTAGTGAGTAGGTTACCCCGGCTGGAACGTCCTTTGACAGCGAGTTCCGACAGGTCTTTTATCAGTTCCGTCTTCTTTATCTTAGGCGAGGGTTTGAGGCTGACGCGTATCACCTCCGCCTCGCCGTTGGGGTTGGCTGTGAAGTACACGATACGAGAGCCCGGGGTGCCCTGCGTGAGGTCGTATTCCTTGTCGCGCGCAATGCCGGTGACAGCAAAACGCTTCATGTAATAAGGTCCGGTCTTGCCATCGCGGTATACCACATTATATATGGTGCGCTCGTCGTTCTTCTTGAAGATGGCTATATGTTGTATGTTGGTACCAACGAAGATTTTGTCAGCTACCTTCACAATCTTGTATTTACCATCGCGATAGAAGATGATGATGTCATCGATGTCGGAGCAGTTGCATACGAATTCGTCTTTCTTCAGGCTGGTACCGATGAAGCCGTCGGCGCGGTTGATATACAGCTTCTCGTTGGCTTCGACCACCGTCTTGATGTTTATATTACCGAAGTTACGCACCTCGGTGCGGCGGGGGTACTTGTCGCCATATTTGTCTTTCAGGTGTTGGAACCATTGTATGGTGTAGTCGGTCAGGTGGTCGAGGTTATATTGCGTCTGCTCGATCTTATCTTTGAGTGCGAGCATGGTGTCGTCGGCTTTCTTCGAGTCGAAGCGCGTGATACGCATCATCTTTATCTCGAGCAGCCGGCGCAGGTCGTCGTCGGTGACAGGACGGAGAAGTTGCGGCTTGAAGGGGTCGAGGGCACGGTCGATGAAGCGGATTGCCTCTTCGGGTGTTGTACTCTCTTCGAACTCGCGCTCTTTGTATATTCTGTTCTCGATAAACAGTTTCTCGAGCGAAATATAGAAATATCGCTCTTCGAGTTCGTGTTTTTGTATCTCGAGCTCCCATCGCAGCAGGTCGCGTGTGTGGTCGGTGCTGATACGCAGCAGTTGGCTCACGGAGGTGAAGACCGGCTTCTTGTCGCTCACCACGCAGCAGTTGGGCGACACGCTTATCTCGCAGTCGGTGAAGGCATACAGCGCGTCGATAGCTTTGTCCGACGAGTAGCCGGGTTGCAGCTGCACAATGATCTCAGCGGTGGCAGCAGTGGCGTCGGTCACCTTCTTCACTTTTATCTTAGCACGCTCGTTGGCACGCAGTATGGTCTCGATGATTTTAGTGGTGGTGGTGCCGAAAGGAATCTCGCTTATGGTAAGCACCTTGTTGTCTGCCGACTTCGATATCTTAGCACGTATCTTCACCACTCCGCCTCGTTCGCCGTCCTGATAGCGGCTTACGTCGATGCTGCCGCCGGTGGGGAAGTCGGGGTATAATGCGAAGTCTTCGCCACGCAGATAGGCAAGCGAGGCATCACACAGCTCGTTGAAGTTATGTGGTAGGATTTTCGAGTTCAGACCCACCGCTATACCTTCCACGCCCTGGGCTAACAGTAGCGGGAACTTAACCGGCAGGTTGATTGGCTCTTTCTGCCTGCCGTCGTACGAGAGTTTCCAATGTGTGGTCTTGGGGTTGAAGACGGTCTCGAGGGCGAACTGCGAGAGGCGGGCTTCGATATAACGAGGTGCGGCAGCACCATCGCCGGTGAGTATGTTACCCCAGTTACCTTGGCAGTCGATGAGTAGGTCTTTCTGTCCGAGGTTGACCAGAGCCACACCTATCGCCTGGTCGCCATGCGGGTGGTACTGCATCGTCTGTCCGATGATGTTAGCCACCTTGTTGTAGCGACCGTCGTCGACGCGCTGCATGGCATGCAGTATACGTCGTTGCACCGGTTTCAGTCCGTCGTAGATATCGGGCACGGCACGCTCGAGGATGACGTACGAGGCATAGTCAAGAAACCAATCTTTGTACATGCCCGTGAGGTGGTACTTGATCGACTCGTTGAAGCTCGTAGGCACCTTATAGTGCGAGGTGGCAGGCACCTCAGCCTCAGTCTCAGCCTCAGCCTCAACCTCAGCCTCAGTCTCGCCAAGGTCGGTATCTTCTTGCAAGTCGTCTGCCTGCAGCGGTTCGTTATTCAGATTCTCGTCGTCTTTCATGATAGGTGTGTCGAACGTGTGTTATACAAATGTTTCCCCTCATCGGTAGCCCGATTGGGATTAAAAGGCAGGTTACTGCCATGTCGCCTATGGTCACAACAAAGCCACGTCACAAAGGTGGCGTGAGCCGTGTTGCAGAGATGTGCACTGACAAGTATCAGTCAACGTAGCGGTTGATGAAGATATATGCCAATATGCCTATGACTTCTAAAATAAGGGCGGTCACAAGCAAACCGTTGTACGGAGCGCTTAAAGCATATATCACAAGGCACAATACACCGCAAAGTACCAAGATGGCTCCTGAATATTTAATTAGTGAATTCATTGTATAAATAGTTTAATAGTTAAAAACATTAGAACATGTAACATTCAAACCTGCAACATTAAAACATTATTGTTTTTCTCCGAAGGCGAGGTCCCCTGCGTCTCCAAGTCCGGGCACTATGTACTTCTGCTGGTTGAGTGTCTTGTCGATGGCAGCTACCCATAGTGTGATGTCGTAGTCAGACAGTTCACGCTTTAGCAAGTCGATGGCTTGTGGGGTGGCGAGGATAGAGCATAGGTGTATCTTGCGCGGCTTGCCTTTGGTTAGCAGTGCGCGCAGTGCCAACTCCATGCTACCGCCGGTGGCGAGCATCGGGTCGGCTACGATGAGCACCTTGTCGTCAAGCAGTGGCGAGGCGAGATATTCGACGTTGATTCTGACGTTGGTATGCGACTCGTCGGTATACTCGCGATAGGCACTTACGAAGGCGTTTTCGGCATCGTCGAAATAGTTGAGCATACCTTGGTGCATCGGCAGTCCGGCGCGAAGGATAGTGGCAAGCACCACCTTGTCGGATTGCTGCGGCACAAGCATGTCTGCCAGCGGGGTAGAGATCTGTTGCGGGATATAACTCAACGTCCGACTTATCTCGTATGCCATTATCTCGCCTATCCGCTCGATGTTACGACGAAAACGCATCGAGTCGACCTGTATCTTCGCGTTCCTCATCTGACTGAGGAAGGTAGTAAGCAGAGAGTTATTGGTAGAAAGGTTGACGACGTCCATAGTCCTTTTTAACTTATTGTGCTTTTATTATCGACTCGGTAGCTTTGATTTCGGCTTTCAGTGCTGCTTGGTTGTTCTTCAGCTGTGTCTCCATCTGCTTGATCTCGAGTTCTTTGTTTTGCAGCTGCAGCAGATACTGTGCCATATCGATTTGTTGGTTCTTGAGCACTTCGTATTCTTCGTTGATCTCGTTCATCTTCTGTTGGTAGTTCACCGCCTGCTTCTCCATGATTTCTTTGCGGCGGTTGAGGTCAGCGATATACGAGTCGCGTGTCTGGCGGTCGATCAGTGTCTCTTTCATCACAGCGTTATGCTGCTTGTCGAGCAGCTTGAGGTAGCTCTCTTGCACCTTCTTCTCGTTGGTGTAGCTCTTCTCGATGGTTTTGAGTTCTTTGGTGCGTTCTTTGACAAACGAGGTGGCGTTCTTATGGTGCGTCTTCTCGTCTTTGAGCTGTTTCTTAGCCTCAGCTATCTGGGCTTTGCTCGTCTCGAGTGTCTGGGTGAGCTGTTTGAGCTCGTTCAGATAAGCCACGCGGTCGGGATACTGTGCGCGAAGCGAGTCGAACTGAACTTGAGTGTAGATGTGGTCGATAGGTATCACCACCTGGGCTTTAGCCATGCCCATGCCTGCTACCAGCAGTGCAAGAGCCAAAATAGTTTTTTTCATCTTATTGTTGTTTGTTGTTTATTTACATCTCTGCTATTATCTTCATCAGTCTTTCGCTATACGTCTTCGACACCGGTATGGGTTGCAGCTGCTGCTCGTCGAAGTCGATGGTCAGACCATCGTCGTCGCGACGTACTATCTTCACTTTCTTGATGTTGACCACATACGACCGATGGCAGCGTATCAGTCCGCGGTCGGTGAATTTCTCCTCTATGTTCTTCAGCGACTGCCGCAGCAGGAAATGCCGTATCTTACCGCCGTTGACATAGGTTAAGTCCACATAGTTGTCGGCCGCTGCTACATAGAACAGGTTGTCTTCCCGAATAGAGATGGCAAACTCGTTTTTCTCGTCGAAGAAGTTAAGCACCACTGCCTGCTGTGCCTCCGGCGCGGCCGTTGCAGACGTATTTTCGCTTTTCAGGAGCAGCTGACGGTTGCTGTCGACAAGCGAGAAATAAAGGATGAAGAAAGTGTATGGAATGAATAGTATGAAGGCAGTATAGAGTACCGAATAGCCCAGTACCCGCAAGAAATCGAGCTGACCCGACACCTCTACTATCGACGGGAAGAGACGGTATACCAACGACACCACCACGGTGTAGGTCATCGACATCGCTATCACCTCTGCCAAGATCCACACCGCGTAGTCCAGATAACTGATACGGTGGCTCTTTCCATATTTATACATTATTGTGCGGCTGATGGCTATTATACCCATTGCGAGCAGCACCACGGCAGTAGCTAAGGCGAAGTAGATAAGTCCGTTCTGCGGGCCCTCAGGCAACCAGCGGCGAGAGCCGAAGGGCTGAAAGATAGAGATGAAGAGCTCCGCAAACAATGCCGTACCCAAGACGTTGAGCACGACGTTGTTCTTCTGAACGAGATATTGTGGTATGTAACTCTTCATGTTTTCTAAGCTCGCGAGCTGACTATGCCCCAAAAGAGCGCTGCAAATTTAATGTTTTTTTTCTAACTATCAAAATCTGATGCCTTCTATCACTTCTTGACGCATCTGTTCGATAGCTTGGTCTTGCTCTACCCCATCGGTAGGCATCGGCTTTCCGATATGCATGTGCACATGTCTAAAGAGGTTGACCACCACCTCTCCTTTCTTTTGCACCTCTCGGCATCCGCTCAGCGAGAGCGGTACCATCGGCAGCTTCAGGTCGAAGGCTATCTGGAAAGCACCGCGTTTGAAGCGCCCCACCTCGCCCGTCAGTGTTCGTGTTCCCTCGGGGAAGATGACCACACTGATGCCGTTCTGCAACGTCTTCTCAGCTTTCTTGATGCTTTCTAATGCCGACATACGGCTTTTGCGGTCGAGGAAGATATGCCCTGCTGCCTCACATGCCACTCCCACAAGCGGTATACGACGCAGCTCTTTCTTCATTATCCACTTGAAGTTAACCGGCAGCCAACCATATATCAAAAACACGTCCGCCAGACTCTGATGGTTGCTCACAAACACATAACTCTGATTCGGGTCGAGGTTCTCCTGACCGTCTAACGTCACTCGGCACAAGAACAGCCGGCAGAACGAACGAGCCCACCATACCTGAACGGCATGCACCCATTTCGAGTCGGACCAGTGAATGGTAATAAGTGTAAAGAGTGCACAGAAGGTAGTGGTGCACACAAACAGTGGCAAGGCTATGCACAACTCATAAATGGCAGATAGTATCTTTACAAGTATTCTCATCGTATCATTAAATCATTAAATCATTAAAATTCACGTGAACAGCATGTGGTGGAAGCCCCGATAGAGCGCGCAGAGTCGTTTTATCTCTTCCCATGTGTCGTCGCTGAGTTTGGTACCCACCACCTCTACCACACGTCCGGCGGCGAGGGTGCCTATCTCGGCGCACCGGCGCATGTCGAGTCCGTCGGCAATGCCATATAGGAAACCGGCAGCATAGAGGTCGCCTGCACCCGTCGAGTCGAGACAGTTGGAGGTGATGGCACCTATATGCTCTACCATGTCGCCATCAGTGATATACGAACCACGCTTGCCCACCTTCACTATTGCCATCTCGCACTCTTTAGCTATCGTCTTAACGGCTTCGTCGGGCTGACAATGGGTGTAGGCATAACTCTCGTCTTCGTTGGCAAAGACGATGTCGACGTAGTTATCTACTAAATAATGCAGGAAGTCGTAGTTCTCGTTGACCACGTTAAACGAGGCAAGGTCGAGACTTACTATCATACCCTCCTCTTTGGCAAGACATACCGCCTTCTCTATCAGGTTGTGGTTTTGTACCATATATCCTTCTATATGGAATATGTCGAACCCTCGGAAGGCATCTTTGCCGATGTCATCGGGTTTGAGGTCGGCAGACGCGCCGAGGTAGGTGCAGAAGGTGCGCTCGCCGTCAGGAGTGATGAGCACGGTGCAGCACCCCGACATAAGGTGCGACTGCAAGAGCATGGGCAGCGCACCATTCTTGATAAGGTCGCTGCGGTAGAAGACACCTATGTCATCGGCTCCGAGTTTGCCTATCAGTGCCGACTTGCCTCCCATAGCAGCGATGGCGTTGATGGTGTTGGCGGCACTACCGCCCGCTACCATCGTTTTTCTCACATGCGCAAAACAGCGTTGTATTGCCTGAGCCTGGTCGATGTCAATCAAGTTCATACTTCCCTTTGCCAAACCAAGCTCACGAACATCATCTTCAGATACCTGTAAGAGAATATCTGTCAGAGCATTACCTAATCCTAATACTTTTTTCATTGGGGTTATGTTTGTTTTCGAGTGCAAAGATAAGCATTTTTTTTCACATTTTTTTCATTTTTTTTTGCTATTTCAGAAAAAAGATGTAATTTTGCAACCGCTTTCGGAAAGGAGCCCGCTCATGACGCTTCTCTGAGTAGGTTTTCAAGCCCGAGGCGAACATGCTTCCTTAGCTCAGTCGGTTAGAGCATCTGACTGTTAATCAGGGGGTCCAAGGTTCAAGTCCTTGAGGGAGCGCACAAGCGAGCACTTATCAACAATAAGTGCTCGCTTGTTTTTTGGGTTGCTCGCTTGTTGTTTTGGGTTGCTCGGCATCTCGGTATCTCGGCATCCGGCATTCCGAGTACGCCGGTTTAAAACCGGCGGAAATGAACGGAGACATTTCAATCTCAAGCCTCAGCCACTCGAATCTCAAGCCTCAGCATCGGTGTTGAGTGCTTCTTCTATCTTTTGTATCTCTTTGTCGCAAAACGCTATGAGTTGTTTTGCCTCACGCTCTTTGTCTTTGAAAACGGACAGGGGCATTGCCTCGTCGTTTTCGAGCTCGTGCATGATAGCCTCAAGGCGCGCTATGGCTTCATCGTAGGTCATGAGTTTTAATATTCTAATGTTCTAATTTTTTAATGTTACTAACCGGCGCACCCATCGTAGCGGGCAGCAACGTCTGTTTCCTCCGGTTACTAACCGGCGCACCCATCATAGCAGGCAGCAACGTCAATTCCCGCCGGTTACTAACCGGCACACCCATCATCGCGGGCAGCGACGTCAATTCCCGCCGGTTACTAACCGGCGCACCCATCATCGCAGGCAGCAACGTCCGTTGTCGCCGGTTAATAACCGGCGCACCCATCGTAGCAGGCAGCAACGTCAATTCCCTCCGGTTACTAACCGGCGCAACCATCATCGCAGGCAGCAACGTCTATTGTCGCCGGTTACTAACCGGCGCCCCTCACAGGCGCAGTCGGTCTCTCAGAATGTCTGTTTCTCGAAGTCGCGGTATTGCTGCAGGGTATGTGTGTTTTGCAGCAGTTTGAGGTTTTCTTCGCTGATGACGACGATGTCGGCATCGAGGCTTTGCAGCAGTTGTCGAACCGCGTCGTTGCCGTTGAGCAGTTTGACGTACCACTGTCCTTCGGTATAGCTTTCGAAGCCGAGCACCTCGACGGCGCCGAGTGTCTGTTGTTCGGTACGTTCGAAGACGTTGTCGTCGGTATGCAGTTTGAATGGGATCTCTGTCTTGAGGTCGAAGTCTTTGATGAGGAACTGCGAGAAGTTAAACAGTGCCACCTCGTATAGCAGGTTGCCCACTTGCTGTTGGTCGCCTCTGACGATGAGTATCACCTGTGTCGGCACTTTCAGCTCGTCAGAGAAGTCACGGTTGACGAGAGTGGAGTCGACGTCGGTGTCGCTCTCGCTACGTTTGTCGGCGAGGGTGTTGAGGTCGGTGTTCTTTTGTGCCTCAAGTCCTTCGTTCATCATGGCGAGCATGTCTTTCGCCATCGATGCCACGTCGCTCTCAGGATAACGATCGACGAGTTCTCGCAGTCTGCCGACGAAGGCAGGCTGTCCTTTCGTCTTAGCCTCAGCAATAGAGTTAAGGAACAAGAACTTAGGCATCAGCGGTGAGAGCGGATACTCTTGCTCGGCGTAGTCGGTATTGAGCATCACGGTGTCGTAGCCGGCGTTGCGGAAGGCTCGGTAGGTAGCCTCGAACAGCGAGTCTTGCTCTGCTGCCATGTGTTGCATGCGGCTGAAGTAGTTGGGGTCAGCGACGACACGTGCCTCTTTCGAGTCGGGATAGCGCGACACGATAAGCTGGCGGTAGGTGTCGGCGGTAGCGGTGTCGTTATGTTTGAGTGCACGCAGATACTGCGAGTAGTAGAGGTCGAGGATGCGTGGGTCTTCGGGGAAGCGTTCACAGAACTCGTCTGCCGTCTGTTGTGCCATCTGCTCATCTTCTATCTGGTCTTGGTAGATGAAGATCATATTATACATCGCGTTGGCGATGAGTGAGTCGGAGGCGGCGAGTTCTTGCGGGGTGGTGGGTATCTGTTGCAGGTAATACTGGGGGTCGTGCGTATCGGTGACGAGGGTACGCTTAGTGCCAAGGGTGTCGGTTGTAAGAGTGTCGGCATTGGCAAGCGGCTCGTCGGTCTCGAACATAGTGCTGAAGCTCTTCGACACGCGTCGCCAGTCGTCTTCGAGTTGCCGTTGTCCCCATTTCTGTCGGAACGTCTGCTGTCCGGAGCGCACGAGTTGAGTGTTATAGAAGTACCATTCGGCAGCTCCTCCACCGCCGCCCAGCATATTCTGTGTGTTGACCGACCGCAGCTGTCCGACTTGGTTTTGTTGGTCGCGTGCTTCTTGCTCGGCTTTCTCTTTGTCTCTCTTCTCTTGTTCGACAAGCTGTTCTATCACCTTCTCTACCACTGCCAGCCGTTCTTGTTCGGGCAGTGTGGCGAGGTGTTGGAGTGAGTCTTGCAGTGTCACCACGTCGTATTCGGTGACGAGTTGTTGGAGTGTCTCGCTCAGTCGTCTGACACGCAGGTAGTCGTCATGTTCGGCTGAGATGATGTTCGATGCCTCTGAGTAGCAAGGTGCAGCCTCGGCATATTCGCGCCGTTGGTAGTAGATGTCGGCAGCGGTGATGAGCACCTGTGCCTTCTCCGGACCGGCTTGCGTGGCTTCGGTGATAGCCTTTTGGTAGTATTCGAGGGCTTGGGCGGTGTCGGCAGCTGCCAAGTATACGTTACCTATAGCTCCGTATATCTGGTCGAGTTTGTCCTTGAACTTAAAACGTTTTGCCATCTTCTCGAGTTCACGGACTGCATACTTAGGGTTGTCGGAGAGGGTATAGCGGCGCAGGCGTGCGTTGAAGTCCATCTCCCATTGCGGGTTCATGCGTATCACCTTGGTGTAGGCGTCGACGGCTTTCTGCCGTTCGCCCGTCATCTCGTAGAGTTGTCCGAGGGCATACTGGAAGCGTGGTCGGTTGCCGTCGCGTCGTTCTTCGGGCAGAGCTAACTTAACGAAGGGTATGGCGTCGCGGTAGTTTTCGGTCTTGCACTTGAGGTCGGCACTGACGGCGGAGTAGAGGGGTGCATGGCGTCGGCTCAGGTCGTCGACGCTGACTTTCGAGAGCAGGTCTTCGGCTTCGTAGAGCCATCCGAGTTCGGCGTATGAGCGCACTATCCACAGCTGACATTGTGCCACCACGTCTTTGTCGTAGCCGAAGTGGTTGATGACATATCTGAATGTGCCGATGGCGCCTTCGAAGTCGCCTTTCGAGAACTCAGCCTTACCCAGCAGTAGCCATGCGTCGTCGATAGCCTCGTTGAACTCTTCGTGTGTCAGCCATGCCTTGTATTTAGGGTCGTTACGTTTCTTAGTGTTGATTTTAGGTTTGGCTTTTATCGAGTGCAACTTTATGCATTTGCGACATTTCTCTATCGTTCGGTCCATCTGCGAGTTAGCGGCTTTCGCTGCTTCGTGGTTGCTTACAGGGTAGAGGGGCAGCAGCTCGGCGTAGTTGTCTTTGTTGGCATCGCGGGTAGCCTTCTCGCCTTCTTCGAACGAGGTGTTGCCATTGAAGTAGATGTTATATCTGGTCTTCATGGCATGGAAGGCGCGTGACGCGCCCGTGTTCTTTTGTGTAGAACACGACAGCAGTGCCATGGCCACGAGTGCCACAGCGAGCAGATGATATGTCCGGCGAAGGTGACGCATGAAGGACTGATGATTCATGGAGTTAATATTCGTAGTCGACAGCCGACCGTGCTGTCTTACACTTGCCTATATAAGCTGCCACCTTGAGGTGTTCGGGGTGGTTGGCATACTGTGCGAGGTCGTCCCACGTGTCGAAGGTGCAGGTGAGGGCTATATGATGGTCGGTGGCGCCGGCGAGCGGCACGTTGACGCCCACTTCGATAGAGCGCAGACATGCTATCTTACCGCGCAAACTCTCGAGTCCGCTTTTTATTATAGCAGCGTTCTGCGCTGCCGTCTTACCCTCAGCCACGTCAGCAAGACGAAAGAAAACGATATGCTTGATCATTGTTCTAATGATTTAATGTTGTAACGTTCTAATGTTCTAATGTTGTACGCTTTGTGTCGGCGGGATTGTTGCCGCCACTTCTAACAGGCGAAGCCGGTCTAACTTCTAACAGGCGAAGCCGGTCTAACTTCTAACAGCGTAGCGGTCTAACTTCTAACAGGCGCAGCCGGTCTATCTTCTAACAGGCGAAGCCGGTCTAACTTCTAACAGGCGAAGCCGGTCTAACTTCT
>CAMHKW010000026.1 GCA_946185835.1 uncultured Bacteroidales bacterium | reverse complement strand
AAAAGCGCTTATTCTTCGCCTATTATAAAAGCGCTTATTCTTCGCCTATTATAAATCTGAGCATTTCTCGTTTTGCATCAGTTGCTGAACACGAGTTGCGAGTCATGGAGGTCGACGATGACAGGTTTCTTGTGGTCGACTTTACCGGCTATGATGTTCTTCGACAGCTCATTGAGCACAAGCGTCTGCAATGCACGTTTTACAGGTCGAGCACCGAACTGCGGGTCGTAGCCCTCGTGTGCTATATAGTTGATGGCATCATCGGTTACGCGCAGGTCGATACCATTCGACATCAACATCTTGTGTATGGCAGAAATCTGCAGTCCGACGACTTGCCGTATCTCGTCTTCACCGAGCGGGGTGAACATCAGTATCTCGTCGACGCGGTTAAGGAACTCCGGACGTATCGTCTGGCGCAGAAGCTCCATCACCTGTTGTTCGGTCTGCTGACGGCTGACGTGGTTCTCTTCGTTCTCGCGTATGAGTTGCGAGCCGAGGTTAGAGGTCATGATGATGATGGTGTTCTTGAAGTTAACCGTCCTGCCTTTGTTGTCGGTAAGTCTGCCGTCGTCAAGCACTTGCAGCAGTACGTTGAATACGTCGGGGTGAGCTTTCTCTATCTCGTCGAAGAGCACCACCGAGTACGGTTTGCGTCGTATGGCTTCGGTGAGCTGTCCGCCTTCGTCGTAGCCTACGTATCCCGGAGGGGCACCTATGAGTCGGGTCGCCGAGAATTTCTCCTGATACTCAGACATGTCGATACGTGTCATCATATTCTCGTCGTCGAACAGATAGTCGGCGAGAGCCTTGGCGAGCTCGGTCTTACCCACGCCTGTCGTACCGAGGAAGATAAACGAGCCGATCGGACGTTTGGGGTCTTGCAAGCCGGCACGTGACCGACGGATGGCGTCGCTGACAGCTTTGATGGCTGCATCTTGTCCGATGACGCGCCGGTGTAGCTCTTCCTCTAAGTGCAACAGCTTGTCGCGCTCCGACTGCATCATCTTCGATACAGGTATGCCGGTCCAGCGGCTTACTACCTCGGCGATATCGTCTTCGTCGACTTCCTCTTTGATGAGTGTCGTCTTGTCGACGGTCTCGTTGTTGTCATGCAGCTGCTTCTGTGCTTCTTCTATCCGTTGTTGAGCTTGTGGGATACGTCCATACCGTATCTCTGCCACTTTGTTGTAGTCGCCTTCGCGTTCAGCACTTTCGGCTTCGTTGCGCAGCTGTTCGATACGTATCTTCTCTTGCTGGATGACGTTGAGGTGGTCTTTCTCTTTGTTCCATCGCTCGCGCATCTGCTGAGCCTGTGTTTTGAGGCTCTCCAAACGCTCGTTGATGACTTTCAGACGTTCGTCGGTCTTGTCGTCGTGGGAGGCGCTGCGCATCGACGCCTTCTCGATCTCGAGCTGTTTGATCTGCCGTTCGAGGGTGTCGAGCTCTTCCGGCACCGAGTCCATCTCCAAACGCAGCTTGGCGGCTGCCTCATCGACGAGGTCGATAGCTTTGTCGGGAAGGAAACGGTCGGTGATGTAACGCTCTGACAGTTGCACGGCAGCCACTAAGGCATCGTCTTGGATACGTACCTTATGATGGTTCTCGTAGCGCTCTTTCAGTCCTCGCAGTATACTGATGGTGGCTGCCTCATCGGGCTCGTCGACCATGACGATTTGGAATCGGCGTTCGAGGGCTTTATCCTTCTCGAAGTATTTCTGGTATTCGTTCAGAGTGGTAGCACCGATGCAGCGCAAGTCGCCTCGTGCCAACGCCGGCTTGAGGATGTTGGCGGCATCCATGGCGCCTGCCGTCTGTCCGGCACCAACAAGGGTATGTATCTCATCGATGAAAAGTATTATTTCGCCGTTCGACGATATCACCTCGTTGATGACCGACTTGAGTCGTTCTTCGAATTCACCTTGGTATTTGGCACCCGCGATGAGTGCACCCATATCGAGCGAATATAGTAGTTTGCGTTTCAGGTTCTCGGGCACGTCGCCTCTGACGATACGGTGTGCCAAGCCTTCGGCGATGGCTGTCTTACCTACACCCGGTTCACCTATCAGTATAGGGTTGTTTTTCGTACGACGACTCAGAATCTGCAATACTCGCCGTATCTCTTCGTCACGACCTATCACAGGGTCGAGCTTGCCTTGCTTTGCACGTTCGCAAAGGTTGATAGCAAATTTCTGTAAGTTTTCGGTATTCATAGTCGTAAGTTTTTAGTTTCGTTGTTGTTATCTTATTCCGACTCTTGTTGGTGGCTTGAGCCGGTTCGACTATGTGAGGTCAATTCTTGTACCAAACCGCCTATGTCTGCCATTTTGGCAGATTGCGGGTGGCTGCGGTGCGCATGTTTCGTCTGCGGTGCGCATGTTTCGGCTGCGGTGCGCATGTTTCGGCTGCGGTGCGCATGTTTCAGCGGCGGTGCGCATGTTTCGGCTGCGGTGCGCATGTTTCGTCTGCGGTGCGCTTGTTTTGGCGGCGGTGTGCATGTTTCGGCTGCGGTGCGCTTGTTTAGGCGGCGGTATATATACCGCCGATCCATCCGCCGATTCTGCCGCCGGCTGTGCGCTTTGTATAAAATAATGTGCCAACCTTATGTCAGATTACTTTTTTTTTGTATCTTTGCATGTCATTACCGAGCTATGTCAGAACAATCGTCATCCAAAAAGCATGCGGCTGAGCACCCCACTGGTCAATCAAGCAAGCGACCCTCCGGGCAGTCAAGCAAGCAGCCGGTCAAGCAACGCCAGATGCGCTCTGTTGCCCGCCGGAAGAAAAAGCAGACGGGCGGACTGAGCCGTGCGCTGCGTATTGCTATCTATACCCTGTCCGGTCTGTTTGTCGTATTTGTGCTGACGGCTTCGCTATTGTGGTATAACGGACTGCTGCCAGAGCGGGAACAATTGCCGCGACTCAAACAGCGAATATCTGCATTTTTCAGTCATTTTGGCACTTCGCGCCTGCCTGAAGGCGAAGTAATAGGTATCGATGTGTCTGTCTATCAGCGGCAGATTGACTTCGACAAGCTCGCTTTTCATCACGACAACTCGCGCAAGCTATACACCGAAGCCAAGAGGTATACTACACGTCGTGAAGTAGACTTCGTGATAGCCAAAGCCACCGAGGGGTCTTCACATAAAGATAAGTACTACAACTATAACCGTTTGAAGGCACACGAAAAAGGTATACCCTTCGGGGCATACCATTTCTTCTCTGCCGGCTCGTCGGCTGTAGGGCAGGCAAATAATTTCATACGTGTGGCAAACCTTCAGAAAGGCGACTTAGCGCCGGTGCTCGATGTGGAGCCATATAAGAATCAGTTTCCGGCTGTAGATAGCGTGGTCAGTTGGCTTCGGCAAGTAGAGAAGTACTATGCCGTTGCGCCTATCGTCTACACCAATCAGTATTGCTACGACAAGTATTTTGCCTCTGACAAACGTTTCTCTCGTTACCATTTCTGGATAGCCCGCTATGGCGGTCAAGAGCCGTCGCATACGCACCTGTTCTGGCAGGCAATGGACAACGGCAAGATGGCAGGTATCAAAGGGGCTGTCGACATCAACGTCTTCCGCGGCTCAAAGGAAGAGCTTTCGCTATATACCATAAGGTGACACACCGGTATCGCTTGTTTCGTAGACGGTATATATACCGTCTGTATAACAGAAAACTCTTGTCGCACTGTCGGTACATCATCCAGCAGTAGCGTAGAGACGAGGCTCCGACTCGTCTCACATCAACCCGACGACTTATATACCGTCTGTATAACCGTTGTCGAGTCCGGCTTATTTGGCGGATTCTTGGTGGTATACCTCTCGGTAGGTGTGTAGCGAGAGGTTGTCGCTCACGTATTTATACGCTGTCACGTTCTCGAAGCCCATTGCCATGATGAAGGCGAGCTCCATGTCGAAGACGCAGTCTTTATACGGCGACGAGAGTACAAAGTCGACATTGGTGTAGCATGGCGCTTCGATAAAAGACATGTCGCTGTCAACCGTCGGTTTGCTATCGCCGCGGAGGGTGAGCTTAGGCTCCTGATAGCTCACGTTAGGGTGGTGCAGACGTGCCTCTGTCACTCTCACCCACGAGCCTATCTTGAAGTTGGCAGAACCCGCATAACCGATGTTCACTATCTCGCGGTCGCGAGGCAGGTCCTTAAGACTGAGGTAGATATTAAGTGCGCCGACGCCGGTCTGCAGCACCTCTGATAGAGGAAAGAGCTTGCGCACAAGCTCAAGCTCTCCCTCTTCTGCTATGATAATGAGCGGTGTCATCTCAGAAGTACCCTTTCTTATTCACCTTCGGCTGCTACTACGTCGGTAGCGGGGGCCGGTTCTACTACTTCTACTGCGGGTTCGTCCTTAGCGAAAGGTGAGGGGCAACCGCAGCATTTGAAAGCACCGCATAGCCAGAGAATGCAGCATACCACAGCTATCACGGCAAGCCATATCAGACATTTCTTCCACCAAGGCATTTTCTTTTTTGCGAATGGGTCATTCGATTTTATTTTCGGATACTTAGGCAGCTGTGTCAGCGTTGCGCCGAAGCCTATGTTGACGAGCGACGACGAGTTGATAGCCCAGCCGTTGGCGTTGAGCACAGGTGCCAGGTTACGTTTGCGCAGCTTCAGCCATGCCATCACCATCGACGGACCGGAGATGAGGAGCAGTAGCACGAAGAAGAAGATAACCCAATGATACCAAGCGGTGAAGGCTGAGAAGAACTCTGCCAATGCGGCACCTATCAAGCCTAACGCCATGCCTATGGCGGCAAAGATACCTGCGAACTTAGCGATGTCGAAGGGCGGCTTCACCTCTTTGGCAGCACCGGCAGGAGTCTCAGCCGTGGTGGCTATCTTGGTGTTGGCTTCTGCCATCACCTTGGCGTCTTTCTCGGCTGCACGTTTGTTGATCATGTCTTCTATCGACTTAGCCATCTTGCGGTAAGGGCTCCAGAAGGCCTGACGTATGCTGATGGGGTTGTCGACGATAGAGGTGACGGTAGCATCCCAGTCGTTGCCGTCGCGGTCGTAGAACACACCGTTTTTGCCGACCATCAGGTTGCTGATCTCGCCATTGGTGACCACAGCCACTATCTGCATGGTCTTGCCTAACTTCTTGCTATTGCAGTCGCAGAAGAGCAGGTACATGCCACTGGCAGGAGCCTGTGCGGTCTGCTTGCCCATGTCGCTCACTTTGATACAAAGATCCATGGCACGCTGGTCGATATAGAGTACACCGGCTTGGAAGATGGCTCCGAGTTTCTTGTCGGGGTCGTAGAAGTCCTGGAAGGTGACGAAGTTCTTGAGTAACACGTAGAAGTCGCGTTGCAGAAGTATCAGCTTCTCGACAAGTCTGTAGTCGGCTGTGGCTTCGGTGTAGGCAGCGTCGTCGGCAGCTTTCACTTCAGCCTCTTTGGCTGCCACGGCTTCGGCGTATGCCTGCTTGGCAGCCTTGTAAGCTGCTATCTTGGTGCCGATGGCATCCCACTGCTCTTCGTCAATCTCGTCGAGGGTGAGCATGCTCGCTATAGCAGCTGTCTGAGCCGACCATGCGGGGTTGATACCTTCTTTTAGTGTGACGATACCTTTGTCGTTGACACGAGCTAACGGATACGAGGCTATCTCGTCGCCTTTGGCTGTGAGGTCGTCGGCTGAGATGGCTTCGATACGCGACACCTGAACGTCAAGGGCTGAAGCGGCGTCGGTGTCGAAAGCAATAAGGCGGCAACGCATGAAGTAGTCGCGCATCTTGTTGTTCAGAGCGTCGTAAGCAGCCTCCATGGCGTCGGAGTTCTGACCGTACGGTAACTCCACATTCGACTCGACAGCGGGAACGGGTGACTCGGGATGTGCAATGGCAGCGATAGCGGCTTCTACGTCACTGAGACTAACCTCGTCGGCTTCGAACTTGTTAAGTGCTGCAAGCACAGCCTTACCGTCATCGGTAGAGTCGTCGATGTCGCTCTTTCTGATGCTGTCAAGACCGAGGGTCAGACGGTCGGCGTCTTTCAGCACGCGGCATAACCACTCCGAGGTGGCTACCACTTCTACCACACGTATCTTACCGTCCTGGTCGATGTCGACAAGAGGCAGAGTGCGAGGGTCTATCTCCAAACCGGTGGTAGGGCAAGAGAGCACCGTCCACATCTTTTGGTCTAACTCCGACAAGTGACGGATGTCTTCGCCGGTCTCAATCTTTACGCGAGTAGCTCCTCCTACTGTCGCGAATTTCCATTTGTAAGCTTTACTCATAATTGTTGGTATTTAGTTGTTGATTGTTCGAATGTATTAATACGTACCTGTGTAGCGGCTATTTCTTCCATAAGGCACGGGTGAAGAGCAGCAGCACGGTGAATATCTCCAGACGTCCGACCAGCATGACGAATGTCATCACCCATTTGGCTACTGTCGGGAAGGCGGCGTAGTTGTCGAGCGGACCGTAGTGTCCGATGCTGATACCTACGTTAGAGATGGCGCTGATGGTGGTGCCGATAGCGTCTTCGAAGTCGATGCCGCAGGCGCAGAATATCAGTATGGTGAGTATGATGGTCATCAGATAGAACATCATGAATGCCATCACGTTGCCGATGGTCTGCTGAGTGAGCGGCTTGCCGTTGAGCTTGACGGGCAGCACGGCGTTGGGGTGTATGCGTCGTTTGAACTCAGCCCATCCGTTTTTGGCGAAGATGAGTATGCGCACCCATTTGATACCTCCCGACGTCGAACCGGCACAGGCGCCTGTCACCATCAGGAAGAACACCGTCACCCAGAGTAGAGGTTGCCACGACATGTAGTTGTCGACAGCGAAGCCCGTCGACGTCACCGACGCCAACACCGTGAACAGACCTTTGCGGAATGCCTCTTCGCCTCCTTGCCACGTGCGCGGCACGGCGGTGAAGAACAAACCGATACTCACTATCACCGTGGCTACGATAACGGCGTAGGTATACCAGCGGGTCTCCTCGTCGTCGAATAGTTTGCGGGGCTGACCGCGTAGCACGTATATCAACAAGGCGAAGTTGATACCCGACATAAACATAAAGAAGATGATGACATATTGTATGGCGGGCGAGAAATGCATCACCGAGGTGTTGTAGGTCGAGAAGCCGCCGGTGGCAATGGTGGTAAGCGAATGGTTGATAGAGTCGAACCAACTCATACCGAAGACGTAAAGCATGATGGTCTCTGCCAAGGTGAGGAACATATACACAGCCCACAGACGTTTAGCGGTGTCGGCTATCTTAGGACTGAGCTTCTCGTAACTCAGTCCGGTGACTTCGGCGGCATAGAGCTGCATGCCGCCTAAGCCGAACATAGGCAGTATGGCGAGCGAGAGCACGATGATACCCATACCTCCGAGCCATTGCGTCAGGCTGCGCCATATCAGCACACCGTGCGTCATGCTCTCTACGTCGGGTATGATGGTAGCACCGGTAGTGGTGAAGCCCGAGATGGTCTCGAAGAAACTGTCGGTATATGAGTTGATAGCGCCACTCAGATAGTAAGGAAGCAATCCTAATAGCGAGAACACCACCCATACCAATGCCACTATCACGTAGCCCTCGCGCTCACCCACATGCTCGTCAGCACGAGCGCCGAGCAGTGTACTCAGCGACCCGAATACAAACGTGATGACGGTAGATACCAAGAACGCCAAGAAGTCGTATTCATGATAACGCAACGACACCAGAGTGGGTATGATCATGAAAAAAGCCTCGATAAGAAGCAATGCTCCCAAAGTCTTGACTACCAGTTTCCAATTGAAGGTTCGTGTCATCTGTAATGCTATTTGTCGGTTAGCTTCGTTGTGGTTATCTGAAGAACTTGTCGAGTTTGCGTATCTCGCTCGCGCGGCAGAACACTGCCACCTTGTCGTCGGGCAGAATCTGTGTGTCGCCGTTGACGAGCA
Source organism: uncultured Bacteroidales bacterium (assembly GCA_946185835.1). Taxonomy (GTDB): domain Bacteria; phylum Bacteroidota; class Bacteroidia; order Bacteroidales; family Paludibacteraceae; genus Colicola. The sequence continues at coordinate 20,265 of CAMHKW010000026.1, read as the reverse complement.
CTCCTATGCCGTCGCGTACCAAACCGCCGATATTGACGTTGAAGGGTAGCCCCACGTCTTTTATCTTCTTGCGCGTGATAAGGCTGTCTTTCTTAGCCTCGAACTCCACTATCTGTGCATCGGCGCTTGTCAGGTTACGGACGTTGAGAACCGACGTGTCGAGCATCATCTGATAGATATACGACGAGGTGATGGTCTTCTTGTTTATCACGGCACCGATGTCAAGACCTTCGGCAAGAGGGATATAGTCGATATTCTCGATCTCGGCGATGGTACGTTTCACCCCTAACTTCTGTGCAGCGAGGCAGGCGAAGATGTTAGCTTCGGAGTTCTCGGTCACGGCGATGAAGGCGTCGACATCGAGTATACCTTCTTCTTTCAACGTGTCCATGTCTCTGCCGTCAGCATTGATGATAAGGGCATTACTAATCTTTTCTGACAAAGCGTAGCAACGCTCTCTGTCGGGCTCTATTATCTTGATGTTCTTCTCGCTGCCTAATGCCTGAACGGCTTTTTGTGCGATACGTGTGCCTCCTATGAACATGATGTTGTTCACCGAGTGCGAGTCTTTGCCGGATTGTTGGCGGACATAGTCGATGTTGTCGCGCGTACATACTATGTATACCATGTCGTCGGGCATAATCTCGTCGTTGCCGGTGGGGATGATAGTCTCCATGCCGCGCTTCATGGCTACTACTCTGAATAACCCGTGGTTGAAGGCACCCGATGAGAATTTCTTACCTATCATAGGTGCTCCCTCGCGCAGTTTGACAACACAGAGCTCAAGCACTCCGTTGCACAACGACAGGTGATAGCGCATCCAGTTAACATGCAGAGAGTCGGTTATCTCCTTGGCGGCAAGCACCTCGGGGTAGATAAGGTGGTTGAGTCCGAGCTCTTCGAACATACGCCTGTTTTCGGGTAGCAGGTATTCGTAGTTGTCGATTCGCGCCAACGTCTTCTTTGCACCTAACTTGTTGGCAAGCATACATGCCGTGATGTTAACACTCTCGTGAGGTGTCACGGCAACAAAGATATCTACGTCTCTGACGCCTATGTCGCGCAAGTCGCGCATCGACGTCGGACATGCTACACGGGTAAGCATGTCGTAGTCGGCACTCAGGTCACCCAGACGAGAGGCATCTTCGTCGATAAGACTGATGTCCATATTCTCACGAGAGAGAAGCTTGGCAAGATGAGTGCCTACAGCACCGGCACCAGCAATGATAATTCGCATATAATGTCTATTGTTTATGTTCGATATAAATAAAATCCCTTTTCGTAAGAACCGTAATTTCTTGTTGTGTATCGCAGAAAAAGTTGAGTAGACCTTTCTCTCCGTTCTGATTAGTAGTCATATATTGTCCTGAAATGTATATTGTGTCATCTTGAGGCATAGGTGTACATTTATAATAGGTGTACATCTATAAATCGAGGCAATTACGATACTTAACGTCAGGCTTAAATACTTCGTCTTCAAATAGCATAGGATTGATATCAGTGCCCAAAAAGAGGATTGTTTTCTATTTGCTCCCGGAGTTGTTCGAGGCTCTCGGCTGTTCGCCAACCGACGTAACGTTCTGCTCGGCTTCGGTTGATACTCAGATCGTCGACGAAGAAGGTGCGCAGTGGGTTGACTTGCGCCTGAGCGTCGACCGTCCTATAAATCTCGCCGTCGGGCTTTGCTATATGCATCTCGTAAGACAAGAACACCTTGTCGAAAATGTCTGACAACCGGTAGCGGCTGTCGATGGCTTGCCAGTGCAGCTCGTTGGTGTTCGACAGAAGAAGAAGGCGGAAGTTATACCGGTTCTTGAGATCACGCAGTATCCTGAACCTCTCGCCGGGTATGTCGCACAACATCGACAGCCATGCCTGAGTTACCTGCTCGCGTGTGGTGCCTTCGTGGCATAATGACAAAATCTGAGACTCGAACTCGTCGGTTGTGATATAGCCTAACTCGTAGTCGCGCATCAGCTGTTTGGTAGTAGCGCTGCTCAGACCCTCGCCGTCACTGCCTAAGCCGAGGACGGCGTTAACGTTTTGCTCGCCAATGAGTTTGGCAAACGCCTCGGCACACCGTCTTACGTCGATGTCGATGAGTACTCCGCCTAAGTCGCTAACCAAGGTGTAGCGTTCCCGTTCACGACGTCGCTCGTCGAAACCGGGTGGGGGACCATAAATGGTGGCGATAGGCTCGAAGTTGCGGTGCGGAGGACCGTATTTCTTTGCTCCGGCTTCCCTGTTGTCCATTGCTTTTGAAAATTAGTTCTTATATAGTTGTCGAATAGCCATTATCCTCTGTCTGAGACTGTCGGCATCCAAGTGTAGCATCTGCATCAGTTCTTTGGTCGAACCATGCGTCACGAACGTGTCGTTGATGCCGATACGTGTGAGACGTATGTCGTACCCACGGTCGGCGATGTAGTCGGCTATGGCGCTACCCAGTCCGCCTGCTAACACCCCCTCTTCGGCGGTGACGATATGTCTGACGCCGTTGCTTACGAGCCGGTCGACGACAGCAGTGTCTAAAGGCTTGAGCCAGCGCATGTCGTAGTGTGCGATGTCGGTTGCTTCTATGGCCTCTCTTGCGGCATTGCCGATGTTGCCTATCGTCAGCACTGCCACCACCGCTTTGCTATCGCTCTCGCCACCTTGTTGTAGGCAGCGGCTCTTGCCTATCTCTACTGCTGAGGGTTCTACCTCTGTGGCGGGCACCCTGCCGCGAGGATAACGAATGGCTATCGGTCCTTCGTAACTCAGTGCCAAATGCATCATCTGCCTTAGGTCGTCGGGGGTCATGGGGGCACAGATAGCGATGTTGGGAATGGGGCGCAGGTATGCCATGTCGAACAAACCATGGTGTGTGGCACCGTCGTTGCCCACGATGCCGGCACGGTCGACGGCAAGTACCACATGCAGACGCGGCAGTGCTACGTCGTGGATGATGTTGTCGTAGGCGCGCTGCATAAACGATGAGTATATATTGCAGAATGGTACTAACCCCTCTTTGGCGAGTCCGCCCGAGAACGTCACTGCATGTCCTTCGGCAATACCTACGTCGAAGACTCTTGCCGGCAACTGCTCTTGCATGATAGTCATCGAGCAGCCGCTTGGCATGGCGGGAGTGACACCGACGACGCGTTCGTCGGCTTGTGCCAACTCTAACAGCGTGCGTCCGAACACGTCCTGCCACAGCTGAGGCGTAGTAGCTGATTGGTCTGCCTTGCGCTCGCCAGACTCTACATTGAACTCGCCGGGGGCATGCCATACCGTCTGGTTCTTCATAGCAGGAGGGTAACCATAGCCTTTGGTGGTGACGATATGCAGCACGCGCGGACCCTTATGGTTCTTTATCTCCGAAAGGATACGGACAAGGCTAAGCACATCATGACCGTCGGCAGGACCGAAATAGCGCAAGTTCAACCCCTGAAAGATATTCTTCGGTTGCTTCGTCAGGCTCGCTTTCAGGCTGTTGTTGAAACGCTGTACGCGATTTTTCTTGTGCTCGTCGATAAGGTGCAGACGTTTGAACAGCAGGTAGAAACGATAACGCCAGCGGTTGTAGCCCGACGAGGTGGTCAGGTCGACCAAGTATTGTGTGAACCCTCCTTTGATGGGGTCGATGGCCATGTTGTTGTCGTTGAGGATGACGAGCAGGTTGTTCTTGAACATCGACATGTTGTTCAGACCTTCGAAGGCGAGACCGCCTGTCATGGCACCGTCACCTATCACCGCTACTACCTGTCGGTCGTGGTGCTCTAACTCGTTGGCTATCTGCTCGCCTAAGGCAGCTGAGATACTGTTGCTGGCATGACCTGCAATAAAAGCATCGTATTCACTCTCGTCAGGAGAAGGAAACGGACTCAAACCGCCAAACTGACGGTTGGTCGAGAAACGTTCGCGCCTGCCCGTCAGTATCTTATGAGCGTATGCCTGATGACCTACATCCCATATCAGACGGTCGTTAGGAGTGTCGAATACGTAATGTAAAGCTACAGTAAGCTCTATGGTACCAAGCGAAGAGGCAAGGTGACCGGGGTTATGACTAAGCTCGTTGATGATGAACTGACGGAGCTCTGAACACACCTCAGGCAACGCCTCACGAGGCAACTGCTTGAGGTCCGAAGGGTAGGTTATATTGGGCAAATACTTATATTCCATATTCAACCCGCAAAGATAGCAAAAAAGTTTAGAATATGCAAAAGTTTAGCAACTCGAAGCTGATTTCCTAAACTTTTACGTGGTATTTGCCATGTCGGATTGTTATCTGACGAAGTGTTTGTGTGCTTTGAATTAAAAAACATCCCAACTTCTTGTCTGTCAGCGCGTAAGACCCGCCTCGCTCCTGTCATCTTCCTGTCATGTTCCTGTCATCTACCTGCTATGCATGTGTAATGCTTTGTAAATGATCGCTTTATAAAACTCTTAAATTCGGCTTGTCTTGCTCGTCTATCTGTCTGATTTCAGTCGAATGACTATTTTGGGGACGAAAAGTATTATAAGCACAATATGTTTTTCTAAAAACGTGGAATTTTTAGATGTGACCTTTAGTATGTGAAAAAAAAATCGTAACTTTGCAAGTTACATTCGTTAGATCATAGTGCTAATGATCGACGATTCATGTTAAATCTTTAATAAATAGCTGAATATAAATGAAAATAAGTAAGATACGTGATGTGATAGCTCCTTGCTCGGAGTTGCATGATGATGCCGATATCAAATATCTTCTAACCGACTCACGTCGGTTGCAGACGCCGGCAGGCGAGACGCTCTTTTTTGCCCTTCATGTCGCAAAGCGCGACGGAGCTCAGTTTGTACCCGTCTTATTCAATCGCGGGTTACGTGCCTTTGTGGTAGAAAAAGCATCGCGTGAGTTATTGGCTTCTCAGCCGCAAGCCGAACAGATTCTCTCTCAGTCTACAATCCTTTGGGTCGACAATGCCCTTGATGCCCTGCAGCAGCTCGCCGCCTACAAACGCTCGCTATATCACTGCCCCGTCATCGGTATCACAGGCTCCAATGGCAAGACCGTCGTCAAAGAATGGCTGGCACAGCTACTTGCCGACGACTACCGCATCGTGCGCTCACCTCTGTCGTATAACTCGCAGATAGGCGTACCATTGTCAGTGTGGCAGATGAACGAAACGACACAACTCGCTATCTTCGAGGCCGGTATCAGTAAGGTCGGAGAGATGGAAAAGCTCGAAAAGATAATCCGACCTACCATTGGCGTGCTGACATATATAGGAGAAGAACATGGCGAGAACTTCTCATCACTCGAACAGAAACGCGAAGAGAAACTCAAACTGTTTGCTCATGCTCAGACGGTTATAGAAGAACCTACACACCAGAACCTGCGTACCTGTGCGGCTGTGCTTCGCTACTTAGGCTACGACGAAGAAACTATTCAGCGCAAGCTGCTGACCCAGACGCACGAGACCGTGCTATATGTCGACCTCGCAGCCCTTGCACATAACGTGGCGTATTTCAAGAGTCTGCTACTGCCTACCACCAAACTCGTATGTATGGTCAAGGCTTTTGCATACGGCACCGGGCATGTGGAGGTGAGCCGTTGTCTGGAGCACGCAGGAGCCGACTACCTCGCTGTAGCCGTGGCTGATGAGGCTTCGCAACTCCGACAAGCCGGCATCCGACTGCCCATCATAGTAATGGACCCCGAACCCACTGCACTGAAAGACATCATAGCCAACAACGCAGAGCCAAACATATACTCGTTCGAGGCACTCGACAACTTCATAGCGGCGGCTGCCAAAGAAGGACTCGAAAACTATCCGATACACATAAAGATTGACTCGGGTATGCACCGTCTCGGTTTTGAACTTGCAGATATCGAATTGCTTGCACAGAAACTGAACGGGCAAAAGGTGGTCAGAGTAGCATCGGTCTTCTCGCACCTCGCAGGAGCCGACGAACAGCAGTTCGACGACTTCACTCTCTCGCAGATACAGCGCTTCAACACCTGCGCCGACCGCCTGCAATCTAAGCTCGAATACCATTTTATACGTCACATACTCAATTCCGCCGGTATCGAGCGTTTTACTCAGTATCAAGCCGATATGTGCCGCTTAGGCATTGGTATGTATGGCTTCTCGGCAGCGCATCATCTTGGCGAAGCCGACTACCCGCTGCGCCCTGTATGCACGCTCAAGACCACTCTGCTTAGCGTCAAGACCGTTAAAGCCGGCGAGAGCATAGGCTACGGACGCCATACCTTCCTTAACGAAGACCGACAGATAGCCGTCATCCCTATCGGCTATGCCGACGGCTTCGACCGCCGCTTCGGCAACTATGGAGGCGAGGTGATAGTGCGAGGCAAACGTTGCCCGGTGGTAGGTAACGTATGTATGGACCTCGCCATGATCGACGTCACCGGCACCGATGCACGACCCGGCGACGAGGCTACTATCTTCGGCGACCGACTGCCGCTCGAAGAACTTGCCGATAAGCTCTCGACTATCACGTACGAGATACTCACGTCGATATCAAGACGTGTGAAACGCGTATATCTGAGCTAAAACCGCTAACACTAACCCAATCAGCTAAACCCGCTAACACTAACCCAATTAGCTAAACCTGTCAACATCAACCTAATATGAACGAAAAGCAAGACATAGGTTCACTGTTCGACCGCATCTCCCGTACCTACGACCGGCTCAACCATCTGCTCTCGCTCAATATCGACCGGCGCTGGCGTTATCGCGCTGTCAGTAGCCTTGCCAAACTCGCTGCCGACGAACAGCTGCTCGACGTGGCTGTCGGAACAGCTGACCTAACACTCGAAGTACTCAGACAAGGCAAAGCACAGCATGTGGTGGGTATCGACCTCTCGGAGCAGATGATGAAGATAGGACAAGAAAAGATAAAAAAACGTGGTTACGAGCTCAGTGTCAGCCTCAAAAAAGAGAATGCACAGCACATGAGTTTTGCCGACAACAGCTTCGCTGCCGTCACTTGCGCCTTCGGAGTGCGCAACTTCGCCGACCTTGACGCAGGACTCAGAGAGATGACACGTGTGCTACGACCCGGCGGACAGATGGTGATACTCGAATTCTCGTATCCTGAAAACAAAGTGATAGCGGCATTGTATGATTTCTATTTTACCCATATCCTGCCACTGATAGGGAAAATGCTGAGCCACGACAAAACGGCATATACATATCTCAACCGTAGCGTAAAGAGCTTTATCTGGGGACAGCAGATGTGCGACAAACTTAGTGAGGTCGGGCTGAGCAATGTAGGATATAAAACGCTAACCTTCGGTATCGCAACTATTTATATGGGAGAGAAGAGAGGTTAGACCGCTTCGCTGTTAGAGGTTATATTTTTGTATAAATGGTTATAATTCTGAAAAAAAGTCTTGTATAATTGGTTATAATTCTGAAAAAAGTCTAATATCATGCTTTGGTTTCGTATCATACGTCCGCAGACGTTATTTGCTTCGCTTTGTCCGGTGTTGGTAGGTTGCCTGTGTTCGCTATCGCTACCTTCTGCAAGCGGGCAACTTACACCATACGTTGTAGTGGTAACTATTCTTTGTGCTCTTGCCATGCAGATACTATCTAACCTATATAACGACTACTACGACTTCCTCAATGGTGCCGACTCGAAAGGTCGAGTGGGGTTCAAGCGCGCCCTTGCTGAGGGACAAGTCACTGTCAAACAGATGCGCACGGCATGCAACATCACTTTAGTGGTGGCAGTACTGCTCGGTGCGTTGCTCGTGGCAGTAGGCGGCTATGTCATACTCGGCATCGGACTGACGGCACTGCTTTTCGCATGGCTCTATTCGGCAACCTCTCACTCGCTGTCGTATCTTGGAATAGCCGACATCTTCGTCTTTCTTTATTATGGCGTGATAGCTTCTGTGGGAACGACATGGCTCCTGTTTGCTTCTACACAAGACTTGTTCTGTTGGACTGATAGCGACTGGTGGTCGGTACAGGTGCCGGCAGCTTCCGATGCGTTGCTTATGTCGTTCTATGCCGGTGCCGTAAACGGACTTATCTCGATGTGTGTATTGGCTATCAATAATATACGCGATATAGAAGACGACCGGCAGGCAGGAAAACGCACCTTGCCCGTTCGTCTTGGTAAGACCACAGCCCTCGTGCTGTTTGCTATCGTGGTTTTGCTTACGCCTCTGTTTGCTTACTTAGCCTTCGGCTTCTCGTGGGCTATGTTGGTGGTGCTGCCCGGAGCGTTTATTCTCTATCGCGTGATACGTGCTTACGGGGCGGAATATAATATATGCTTGTTGCTGACCGGTATATGGAACCTGATATACGCAGGCTTGGTGGCTTTAACAGTGATGTAATGTGGGAACGCCAATTTGCAATTGGCGGCATGTAAAGGCAACGTCGATTGTCGCCGGTTACCTGAAAGGCAACGTCAATACCTGAATAGCAACGTCGATTGTCGCCGGTTATAAACCGGCGTACCCTGCTTAAATATGCTTACTACAGATCAAATAGAGTTACTTCGCAGTCTTGCCGACCGTTATGAGACGGCTGACTTTCTTTGTGGTGACCCCTCGCAGTTTATGCACCTTGTCAGTGGTGATTGCAATCGCGAGACGATGGCTTTTGTGGCAGCATCGCTCAGTTATGGGTCACGGCAGCAGTTTCTGCCTAAGATACAGAAGCTGCTCGACAGCAGCGGGGGACAGATGTATCAGTGGATGGTGTCAGGCGGCTATGCAGAGGCAGTGCCGGACGATGGCAGCTGTTTCTACCGTCTGTATACCAATCATGACTATCGTCATTTCCTCGATACCCTGGCTCTGCTTTTGCACGAATATGGCTCACTTGCTGATTTCGCTCGCACTCATGCCACGGGCGATGATGCGATGTCGGTACTGAATGCTCTGACTGCTTTCTTTGCTAATGCCGGGGCAACGAAGGTGATACCTAAAGACACAACTTCGGCATGTAAGCGTCTGTGTATGTTCATGCGATGGCTTGTACGCTGCAACTCGCCTGTGGACCTCGGACAATGGACTTTTCTGCACCCTCGCACACTCGTCATACCACTTGATACACATGTTCTCAGTCAGGCACAGAACCTTGGGCTGATAAGTACTCGTAATGCTTCGATGCGTACAGCCCGCCAACTGACAACGTTGCTTGCTGAAGCTTTCCCCGACGACCCTACAAGAGCCGACTTCGCACTCTTCGGCTTAGGGGTGAACAGCCGATAGGCAAAACGTTAGGACAAGTTAATATTATACCTCTAAAAAACTCATCTCTGATTTAAAAAACTCATCTCTGATTCAAAAAACTCATCTCTGATTTAAAAAACTCATCTCTGATTTAAAAAACTCATCTCTGATTCAATGTTTTATCTGATTATCACTATTCTTGTTGCCGATTATGTTATTGGTCGGTTGCTGTCGATACTGAATGCCAGCTACGAGAAGCTGCCGGTGCCCGCTCAGATAGCCGATATCTATTCCGAAGAGCGCCATCGTCAGCAGACGCAGTATGCTCGTGCTAACCGACAGCTTAGTTGGCTGGTCAACACGTTCTCGCTTGTGCTGATGCTTTCGCTGCTCTGCTTTGGCGGTTTCCGCTGGCTCGACATTGAGGTACATCAAGCTACGGCATCGATAAGTTCGACTCTGCTGAAGGGAATAGTACAAGCGATAGCTTTCTTTATGACTATCGATATCCTCGAGTCGGTGCTCTCGTTGCCGTTCGACATATACCAGACCTTCAGCATTGAGCAGCGTTTCGGCTTCAACACCACCACCCCCAAGCTCTTTGTTGCCGACTGGTTTAAGTCGATAGGTCTGCAAGCTGTCTTTTCTGTTGTCATCCTCTCTGCGGTAGTGCCGGTGTATACTGCCATTCCCGATTGGTTTTGGCTTGTAGCATGGCTCGTGGTCACGCTCTTCTCTGTGGGACTGAGTTATTTCTATTCGCAGCTGATAGTGCCATTGTTTAACAAACAGACACGTCTTGAAGATGGTGAGTTGCGTGATGCTATAGCTCGGTTCGCGCAGCAAGCCCATTTCCGCGTGTCGGACATCTACGTCATGGACTCGTCGAAGCGTACGACACGCGCCAATGCTTATTTCACCGGTTGGGGACGCAACAAGCGTATAGTGCTCTACGACACTCTTATTGAGCAGCTTACCACCGATGAGATAGTAGCTGTGCTTGCGCACGAGATAGGGCATAACAAACGTCATCATACTCTATGGTCGATGCTGCTTAAGGCGCTCATGTCGCTTTTGATGTTCGTCTTGCTCGGACTGGTCTTGCGCTACGACCTGCTGTCGAGTGCTATAGGTTGCGAGAACTCGTTCCATGTCAACCTGTTCTTGTTCTATATCCTCTATTCGCCTGTCAACATGTTGCTTTCGTTGCTTACCAACTACCTCTCTCGCCGTCATGAGTACCAAGCCGATGAGTTCGCCAAGCAGAACCAACAGGCACCCCAACTTGTCAGTGCGCTAAAGAAGATGTCAGCCGCGTCGCTTAATAACCCGTGTCCGCATCCCGCCTTTGTGTTCTTCAATTACTCGCACCCCACACTTGTCGACCGCATCATACACCTACAAAGCTGAAACCGGTTTTTGCGGTGCTTATAAGATGGTTATTTACAGAGTGTTACATGAGCTTAACAGGTAGATGACAGGAACATGACAGGAAGATGACAGGAGCGAGGCGGGTCTTACGCGCTGGTAAACAGAAGGTTAGCTTGATTTTTAATCTTGGTGGCTATTAGGCTGAAAATGAGGCAGATGGTCTTTAAAACAAAATTTGTTATTATGGCATTGATACTGATAATATGGAACGTGATAGTGTTTGCAGTTTACGGAGTTGACAAGCTGAAGGCACGCCGCCACGAGTGGCGCGTGCCTGAGTCGGTGTTGCTGTGGTTGGCTTGTTTAGGTGGGGGATACGGAGCGTTGGCAGCTATGTTTGTGTTTCGTCATAAGACGCAGCACCGTAACTTCTGCATCATAGTGCCGCTGGCTGCCGTTGTTCTGACGGCAGTGATTATCCTTTCCGCGCAATAGCGGGCGGACACGGCAATGCAATTGCCGTGTTTATAAAAACGAGAATGTGTGGTGTGGTGTGGCGTACCCGGGGTGGTGTGCCGCCGGTGTGGTGTGGTGTGGTGTGGTGTGGTCGCGAGCAAGGGTGCTCGCGCTCCCGGGGGGTGGTGTGCTGCCGGGGTGTGGTGCTGCGGGAACGCCAATTTGCAATTGGCGGGAAGTCTTTTGGCATTTAGAATGGGTATCCGATAGCGAAATGGCGGGAAGTCTTTTGGCATTTAGAAGGGGTATCCGATAGCGAAATGGAGGGACATGTCGTCTTTCCATTTGAGTCCGTTAGGAACGGTTCGCCACTGTTTGCCCTCGCTGATACGTGAGGGGTCGTAGAGTTTCACTCCGAAGTCGACTCGGAAGACGAAATAGTTGAAGTTGAGTCGCAGTCCGATGCCATAGGACCATGCTATCTGCTTGTAGAACTCACGGAAGTCGAACACACCGCCAGCCTGACTCTCGTAGTCGCGAATGGTCCATACGTTTCCGGCATCGGTGAAGGCAGCACCCTCTAAGTACTTGAATATCTTAATGCGATATTCGAGGTTGAGGTCGAGTTTGATATCACCCGACTGGTTGTTGAAGTCGATGCGTTCGCCTGTGCCTCGGTAGGTACCGGGTCCGAGACTTCTCATGGTCCATCCTCTGACGGAGTTGGCTCCCCCCGAGAAATAGCGTTTCTCGAAAGGTATGACGGCGGCATTACCGTAGGGCACTGCCACACCCAAATGTCCATGATACACTAAGCGGTTGAGTTTGTTGAAAATCTGGTGATAGGTGAGGTCGATGTCGGCTTTGGCATATTGCGAAAAGCGTATGCCGAACAGCTCGTAGTAGTTTTCTGCCATGGGGTCCGGGGGGTCGATAAGGCAGCTGATGCCATATAGCAGGTTGCCGGCGGTCTCTACGCTCATCGTGACATTGCCGTAGCTGCGAAGCGGCTGGTGTTGGCGATACGAGGAGTAGGAAGCCTGGTATCCCCAGCTCATTATGAAGTGGTCTTCGTACGAATATTTGAGGATGTTGTTGTTTTGCAAGAAATACTCTTTGAAGTCGTCCGACACCCATGGCAGGTAGACATAACCTAAGTCGAACAGGCTGAATTTGTGATACCATCGTGAGCCGGGGTTGTGTAGCGAGTAGGTGAGTCCGGCATCGGCGATGACTCTCACGTACTCGTCGGGTCGGAGCTGAAACTGGAAGGCGGTGTTGAGTTTGAGTGACTTAGGGAATGTTATTGAGGCGTCGAGCTTAGCCTCGATGGCACGTCCTCCGTTCTGTCTCCATTCGTACGAGCCTTTGGCATTAACAGACAGCACTTCAGCCCCATGGAAGATATTGCGGTTGATATACCCTACGCCCGCTCCCACTCCCCAGTCGCCGGCGGAGTAGGTACCTTCTACTTCGGCGGTTACCGAATGTCGTTTTCCTCGCGAGAGTGTGATATGGCAGTCGAGTTCGTCGGAGCTTACCCGGGTGAACTCGATGTTGATATACTTCACAATAGGCAAGGCATTAAGAGCTTCGTAGGTGCGTTCTACGCGGTAGTAGTTGTAGATGTCGCCTTCTTTGATATAGCAGTTGCGGCGTAGTGCTTTCAAGCTGAGTGGTTCTCGTTCGCGCTCTAAGGTGTCGAGTTCGAAGCCGACATGTCGTATCTTGTATTGAGTGAAGAGCTTCTGCTTGAGTGAGTCGGGAGCCTGTTCGATCTTTTTTACCAAGCAGATAGTAAGGTCGACTTTATGCTGGCGCAGCGACGAGTCGGCGACATAATGTATCAGGTCTTCGGTGAAATAGTAATATCCTGTAGCTCTCATGCGGTTGCTGATGCGCGCACGTTCTGAGTCTAACAGCTCGGTGTCGTAACGGTCGCCCACGTGTATGAGTGAGCGGTTGCCTGCAATGCTCTGCAAGACAGTCTGTTTGAAGCGGATATTATAGGAACGAATAGAGTAGGGTTCTTCGCTTCGAACGAGGTAGGTTACTTCTTTCTTTTTCTTCTTCGCTTTGGTTATGGTGTCGACCGTAGCAAGGAAGAAGCCTTTGTTGTGCATAGCTTTCGAAATCTGATGCATCGAGTTGGTGGTCTGCATCTGAGAATATATCTCAGGTGGCTCTCCGATTTTGCGTAGTTGCTTGTTTATCCATTTGGAGGTGTCGGCGCTCGACAGACTATAGAGGTTGAGCTGCATCTTCCAAAAGCCGAACACCTCGGAGTTTTGCTTCTGTCGCAGGTATCCGCTTAAGTCGTCAGACGTCACCTCTTTTGTTCCTTCGACCTTGACGCGGGCTTTGTTTAGCAGGTATTCGCCTTCGGGGACGAACTTAGTGGTTTGACAGCTGCTAAGCAACAAGAGTAACACTATGCAGCCGAGGAACCATCGTTTCGACGGCTTAGCAAATGTGATATGTGTTTGTTGAATGCGCATAATAAGTCATGCAAAGGTAATAACTTTTCTTCGATTGGGCAAAATAATTTGCACATATCGGAAAAATGCGTTACTTTTGCACTTGTCGATAATAAATGTTAGTATATGTCAGTATCGAAATCGGATATTAAATTTGTTCGTTCTCTGCAGCAGAAGAAGTATCGCGACGAGTCGGGATGTTTTGTGGCAGAGGGAGAGAAATGTGTGGGTGAGCTGATGGGACATTTTGCTGTAAGTAAGCTGTTTCGCGTGGAGGATGTCACTGCGGTGCAGCTCGAGCAGCTCTCGTCGCTACGTAGCCCGAACGGTCCTGTAGCCGTGTTCTATCAGCGCCGTGAGCCGTTGCCGGTACCTGCCGATGTGTCTGACAAACTCGTGTTGGTGCTTGATGGTATTCAGGATCCCGGTAACCTCGGTACTATCATCCGTACTGCCGACTGGTTTGGGGTGAGGCATGTGATATGTTCAGCCGATACCGCCGACTGCTACAATCCCAAGGTGGTGCAGTCGACGATGGGGGCGTTGGCAAGAGTGCACGTATACTATACTGATATTGTTGACTTTATCTCTGACTATAAGATGTCTAATCCTCATCTTCCCGTTTACGGCACGCTGCTTGAGGGTCGTGATATGTACGACACGGGCGCCATCGTTCGCGATGACGCCTCGTGTGTTGGTATAGTGGTGATGGGCAACGAGGGTAAGGGTATCTCGCAAGCCGTCAGACAGCTGGTGACGCATCCGTTGCGCATACCTTCGTTTCCGAAAGGTGAACCGACGTCGGAATCGCTCAACGTAGCCATTGCTACTGCCGTCACCCTTGCCGAGTTGCGCCGCCCCGTATAGTGTGTTGTAGCAGCCGGCATAGCAACCTTAGCAGCCGGCATATATGCCGGCTATTGGACAGCCAAAGTAGCCTTAGTAGCCAAAGTAGCCAAGTAGCCAAAGAAGCCTTAGTAGCCTTAGCCGCCTTTATGCGGGGTGAGGCATGGGTGGCAGGCTTATTTTGGGCAATGGATGTAGTAGCCCCAGTGTGTACCGTTGTCGACGACGATGCACACGTTCTCTGTCGAGAAGGTGATGTCGGCTTGGTCTTGGTAGACTACGGTGTTGGTAGCACCGTCGAAGTCGAAAATCTTGTTAGCTTTCCCCTCTGCATAGTCGCTGCTGGTGCCGTCGTATACCATGATATGGTCGTCGGCAGCATCGGTGTAGTATTCGAGCGTGAACGTACCTCCCTTGACGCCCATTCTAAAGTCTTTGATGGCGTGGTTGCCTTGGTAGTTGTCTTTGTTGTTGAGCACTTCGGTGTCGCACTGAGCGGGTAACTCGAGCGGAATGAGTGCGTTATTAAGAGTCTGCAACGTAAGGTCGTAGTTCAGATAACCCGAGTAACCGGCAGCGGTGGCAAGCATTTTCTCTATCTTAGCATCGCACTTGTCGCACTTGAAGGTGCATATACCGTTGTTGTCGGATGTCATCGACACTCCGTTCATCGACAGCTGTTTCGACCATATCTGTATGTTAGCTCCGCCTATCGGACGCCCGTTGGTGGCATCTACCACTTGGAAGGCTATGTCGGTAGGCAGGCTGATGGTGTATGGCTTGAATTGCCAGTGGAACAGGAAGCTGCCGGTTCCGGTGGCACCACCCTTAGTGGCTGTAGCATCGGCCTTGGACAAGGTGTAGAATATCCATGAGAAGACGCTGCAAGGCTGTTTTTCGAATGTGATGTTGCCTTCGGCATCGGTCACGCCGCTCGGGTTGTGCGTCTCGGAATAGAAGAACTTGCCGTTTTTGAAGAGCTGGTGCTCGGTGTACGACATGTCGACCTGAGCTTGTGGCACACTCTGCTTGTCGCAGTCTTCTACATGAATGGTGATGTCGCGGTTACAACGCACAAACAGCAGTCCGAGCAGTAGCAGCAGTTCGAGCAGACGAAGCAGCATTCGCCACGGGAACGGGTCTTTGAGGAAGATGTCGTAGTGGTTGTACTGCTCTTCGTATTTGAATCGGCAGTCGTTGACCTTGGTGTCGGTCAGTTCGGTATGAACGCGTATCTTCTCGTTGTTGGTGAAGAAGGAGTATGGTACGGTGATGGTTCCGCTATAGTCGGTATAGTGCGAGAAGGTCTCCCCTTTTGAGTTGGTGAGCGTCATCTGTGCACCTGCTATCACCTGTTTGTTTTTGTCGTGTAGGGTGACGGTGATGGGCGCCATCTCTTCTTCGATGGGGAACAGATACTCATCTTTGCCTGCTTCTACGGTGTAGTTGCGGTTGATATGCTTGGCTTCGGTGCATGCAACCATAAACTCGTCGCCCACTCTCATATCGCCGAGATGGTATACTCCGTAAGCGTCGGTGATGGCATCGATGAGTTCGTCGCCTGTCTGAATGGTGAGTGCGAAATGGGGAACGGGTTTGCCTTTCTGATTGACCACTCTGACGCTTACATCTTGCAGTGGGGCGTCGTCGGGTAGGGTGAAGACATATTCGGTCTGTTCGCTGATGGTGTAGGTCTCGGTCTTACCACTCTTGGGGTCGGTGGCAACGATAGTATCTCCGACTTTGCATTGGTCGTCGATGTCGATTAGTCCGTTGACGTCGCTGATACGGCTTGATGGTGTTTCGTTGGTCTGCACGTCTAAGGAATAGAGTGGCACTATCTCGCCGCGGACGGTGACGATTTTGATATATCTCTTTGTCGTCTGGTCGACGGGCGGCTCGGGTTCTTTTTCGGGCTTCGGCGGGTCTACAACAGGTGGCTCGGGCTGCTTAGGTTCTTCGGTCTGAATCTGAAGTACGAAGTCGTTGCCGTTGGCTTTGACCTCGTAGCTGCCTTCTGCTCCGCCGGCTTTTGCGGAGAGGAACTTATTCTCCATGAACCGTACGTCGCTGAGGTAGACGGTGCCGTCGGCGCCGGTAGTCAGGTTCCAGTATTGCTCGATATAGTTAATGGCGATAGGCAGATCTGCTTGTGGCTCGTTGTGCTGGTTGATGACTTTAATGCTGCACTCAACGAAAGGAGAGAATACCAGTGTGTAGTCGCTTTTGCCTTTGATGACTTTGAGCGAGTTGCTTTGTGAGGTTATGGTATTGGTGAAGTTGATGACCGCGTCAATGAGGCAGAGCCCTAAGTCGTAGCTACCGTTTGCCCCGCTGTTGATAGGTTGTGCTGCGTGGTCTTTGTAAGTATATGCGAACGTCTGGTTTGCGATGGGCTGTCCGGCGGAGTCGACGAAGTGTACCATTACCTCTTGGTGTCGCATCTGTGCTTCGAACTTCTTCTTCGAGGCTTCGAAGGCACCCTGCTGGTGCTGTATGCCTTCTTCGCACCCCCAACCGGTGAGTATGAAGTTGTATTTATGTTCGGGTACGTCTTCGGTGGCGTTTTCGTTGACACAATAGAAGATATAGCTTGGGTCGGGATAGTGTAGCAGGTCGTCGATTTTGGCATCGGGCATACCTTTGCTTTTCAGGATGTCGCGCACCTTGTTCTCGTATTTGTTCCAGATCATGAGCAGGGTGCCTTCCTCGTCGCTACCGCTGATGCTGTGATAAGTGCCGGTCACACCGTCGGGCATGTCCCAGAGTATGGTGTTCGAGTTGCTGGTAGAGTTAAGGGGGGCAAAGAGACGTGACATCTGTGCTCCGAGTGGGATACGAATGAGCTTGGTATACACCATCTCGTACGGTTCGTTGAAAAGGTAGGTGATGTCCGTACCATTAACTTTCTTTAGTGTCTTCATATCTGTTGTGTTTTATTTTCTGTAACTATCAACTATCATCTACTTCTATCGGCTTCTATTGCTTCTCGTAGTTCGCGTAGTGTTTGCCAGTCGACGCTGTCGATGCTGAAGTCGTTGTCGGAGTAGTTGAGAGCTGTGAGCATGCGTTCGAATATATGTCGCATGTATGGTATGCGTGTGATGGATGCGTTGCGTGCTTCGAAGTCGATGACGTTTTCTTTCACTTTCTGCCTAAAGTTAGCGGTGTCGGCAGCTGCTTGCTCGATGTCGGTTATGGTAGTGACGAAGTTCTTGGTAGCTAATCGGTAGAAGACGAGTTGTTCCATCAGCGTCTTAAGCTGTTTGGTCTGTTGTTCGGTTAGTTGGAGGTCGAGAGCTTTGAGTTGTTGCTGACATTGGTCTATTGTCTGTCGGTTGTAAGGTAGTTCTGTCGTCCGGGCAGCTGCGCTGATGATAGGTTCTGCCTTCACTAACTTCATCGTTTTGTCGTATTGTTCGGACAAATGAGCGAGCGGCTTGAGTGCCTGCAGCCATATCTGTAGTTCGCGTGTGTCGATGTCGGAGTCGAGTCGGACGCTGTCGGTCAGTCTCTTTAGTTCGTGGTCGATATTGCGGGTTGTGATATTGCTTTGTGCTGACAAGGCTACCATCGAGTCGCAGCGTTGCCGGCATTGTCTGAGGCTGTCGGTGAGCAGCTGCATGGTGTCGACCGGCGTCACCTCGATAGCCACTTTCCGGTGCCTGGCGGCAAGACAAGCGGAGGCGCAGACTGTTGCAAATAATATCAAGATATACTTTTTCATAGTCGTTCACCATAGGTTAGCAGTTGGTCGATCATCTCTACAGAGGTCTGTTGTCGGTCGCAGAGTTGTTCGATCAGTTTCATAAAATTCCCGTAGAACTCGTTAAGATAGGGTATCTTGCTGTTTGCAAAGTAGTCGGCATCGGCTTTAGTCTCGTAGTAGGGTTTGATAGTCGATTTGAGCATCGATGCAATGATTACTTTCTGCGGGTTCGACATCTCTCGTAGTTTGTTGATAGTCTCGATGCAGTTGTCGTCGTCGAGGGTGAGATATGTGCGTAGTCGTTGTGTGTCGTCGGCATAATGTTCGAGCAGTTGCAAGCACTCTGTAAGGCTTTGTCGTTGTTCGTCGGTTAGCAGCGTGTCAGCTTTGGCATTTTTGAGTTTGCTGATGGCTGTTGCTACTTCGCTGTTGGAATATCTTTGTGTGAGCGTTTGGTTGGCAGCGAGTTGTGCTTGTCGTGCTTGTCGTAGTGATTGAAGTCGTTGTAGTAGCAGGCTATCGGCGGCGTTAGGTCGCCATAGTGTTGACGACTGCAGGCTGTCTACGGTGTCGATTTGGATGTCGGACAGTGGCTGTTGCAGGTAGTCTCTTACTATTTGTTTGAAGTCGGCATATTGCTTTTCTCGTTGTTCGGTATTATCTCTGAGGTCGGCGTCGAGTGCGGCTATTATCTTCGAATACAGGTTGATAGAGTCGAGTAGTGCTGTTTGTTGTAGTCTAAGCGTGTGAGCTTTTGTCACAGAGTCAGTAGCCATGCTGTTGACCATGGCGCTGTCGAGTGTGATAGTAGTAGCAACCGAAGTGTCGTTGTCAGAGGCGAACTTGTCGTTAGCCGAGCATAGCCCGTAGCCGGTAAGCAGTAGTAATATGACGGTAGCTATTCTCATTCGAAAATGGCGTTGTTGATAAAGTCGCTCTCGTCGGCAAGGAAGTCGTCGAGTCGTTTGTATGCTTTAGCTGCGTTGTCTTCAGTTTCGCTCATCCACTCCATAAGTTCGTTGGCAACCTCTAACTTAGTGAATATGTTGGTGGTGTCGTTTTTGAAGTAGGTGATGTAGTCGCTTACGCAGTTGTCGTAGTATTTGTTTTTAGCGTTGACACGTCGGGCAGCCAACGCGCTGATTGCCTGGTTGAAGTCGTTGTTGTGGCAGAAGTGCGTCTTCCAATATTTATTTTTGCGTATTTTATTCTCTATTTCTGCAGCGCTTGGTGAGCTGTAGCGTTGGTAGATGTTAGCTTTCCTGAGGAAAGTCGTTTCTGCCCATCCTTTCACTTTGTCGTAGTTGTCGATTAGCTCTTTCGATTGGTCGAGGTGAGTGGTGTTTACTTTTGAGCCGTTCTTTGCGACTACCGCTCGTTTCTCGTTGTAGCGCGCATAGAGGAACTTATTCATTTCGCGGTATTGTTTGACGTCGGCATTATTGATGGTAGGCAGTTGCATTATTGAGTCGACGTGGCGATAGGAGTAGTCAGCCGACTGGTTTAGTAGTTTGACATATAGTCCGATAGCCTGGTCGAGGTCGAACTTCTGATAGCTGAAGTCAACGCCGATAGCGTTGTCGATATTGTAGAAAAGCGAGTCGGACCAGTTGTAGTCCATCACGAGAGTGTCGATGGCGTGCGAGTCGGCGGTGTAGGAACCGGTCTTGGGTTTCCAGTGTGTGGTTTCGGTTTTCTCGGGTGTGCCGCAAGCGGCAAACATAAGTGCTGCAAAGGTGAGAGCAGCAAGCAGATAAATACTATTTTTCATTTCTTGATACGTGTTTTAAGTCGTGTTTAGTCTTGCAATGCCTTTTGAAGTTTTTCTATAGTGCTATAGCTATTAGTGTTTGTGACATAAGCACTTCTCATCACTTTGTCGTTGACAATGAGGGAAAGAGCATTTTTGGGCTGGTCAGGTAGAGCTTTAGCTAAATCACTTTTTAGGAAGTTTTCTAAATCTTTTGCGTCTTTTTTACCACCGCAAAACTTTAAAGCTTTATCGCATGCGGCGCAAGTTTTTAATGCATCTTGATTTTTTAGCTCTGTAGCTAACTTCTCGGCTGCTTTAATAGTTTCGTTGTCAAAATTCACAGAGTGAAGCTTATTTATAGCCTTAGCAAGCTTTTGTCTTTGTTTTGCTGCTTCTTTTTCAGCTGCCGCCTTATCAGCTGCTTCTTTTTCAGCTGCCGCCTTATCAGCTGCTTCTTTTTCAGCTGCCGCCT
>CAMHKW010000025.1 GCA_946185835.1 uncultured Bacteroidales bacterium | reverse complement strand
AACAGGCGAAGCCGGTCTAACTTCTAACAGGCGAAGCCGGTCTAACTTCTAACAGGCGAAGCCTGTCTAACCTCTAACAGGCGCAGCCGGTCTAACATCACCACACTTCCTGCGGGGTATGGTCGTCGTGTCGCGGGTAGTCGATGGTGTAGTGCAGTCCTCGGCTCTCTTTGCGGTCGAGGGCATGTTTGGTGATGAGGTATCCCACGTTGATCATATTACGGAGTTCGCATATCTCGCGTGTTGCCTTGACGCGCCGATAGAGGTCTTCTGTCTCTTCGTACAAGAGGTCGAGACGTTCCCATGCACGGCGCAGTCGGACGTCGGAGCGCACTATACCTACGTAGGTAGACATCACCTGCCCCACCTCTCGTACGTCTTGCGAGATGAGCACACGTTCTTCGTTCGACATCAGTCCGTCGTCTTTCCAAGCCGGGATATGTTCGTTGAAGGTGTAGTTGTCGATTTGCGAAAGCGAGTGTTTAGCTGCCGCATCGGCATATACCACTGCTTCTATCAGCGAGTTCGATGCCAAACGGTTGCCGCCGTGCAGTCCGGTGCACGAACATTCGCCCACGGCATAGAGTCGGCGTATCGACGACTGCCCGTCGAGGTCGACTTTGATACCTCCGCACATATAGTGTGCACAGGGCACCACGGGTATGTATTCTTTGGTGATGTCGATACCTATACTCTTACATTTGGCGTAGATATTGGGGAAGTGATGTTTGGTCTGTTCCGGGTCTTTGTGTGTCACGTCGAGGCATACGTGGTCGATACCGTGTATCTTCATCTCGTTGTCGATGGCGCGTGCCACTATGTCGCGTGGTGCGAGCGACAGGCGCGGGTCGTATTTCTGCATGAACTCCTCACCGTTTGGCAGTCGGAGTATGCCGCCGTAACCTCTCATAGCCTCGGTGATGAGGTAAGCGGGGTGCGTCTCGGCGGGGTTGTAGAGAGCGGTGGGGTGGAACTGTACGAACTCCATGTCTTTGACCACACCTTTAGCCCGGTATACCATAGCTATGCCGTCGCCCGTTGCCACTTCGGGGTTGGTGGTGGTGGCATACACGGCTCCGGTGCCGCCGGTAGCCATAAGCGTGATACGACTCAGGTAGGTGTCGATCTTATGCGTCTTGGGGTTGAGGATATAAGCTCCGTAACACTCGATGTCGGGTGTGCGCCGTGTGACACGGACACCGAGGTGGTGCTGCGTGATGATGTCGACAGCGAAGTGGTTTTCGAGCACTTCTATCTGCGGGTGCTTGCGAACAGCCGCCATCAGTCCTCGTTGTATCTCGGCTCCGGTGTCGTCGGCATGGTGCAGTATACGGAACTCCGAGTGCCCGCCTTCGCGGTGCAGGTCGAAGTCGCCTGCTTCGTTGCGGTCGAAGTTGACGCCCCACCGCAGAAGGTCGCGGATGCCATCGGGAGCTCGACGGACGACTTGCTCGACGGCTTCGGGGTCGTTAATCCAATCGCCCGCAACCATGGTGTCATGAATATGCTTCTCGAAGTCGTCGACAAGCAGATTCGTCACCGACGCCACACCGCCTTGTGCCTTGGTGGTATTGGTCTCATCAAGAGTGGTCTTGCAGCATAGAGCTATCTTATAATTGCCGGCAGCGGCTATCTTAAGGGCAAAACTCATGCCTGCCACTCCTCCGCCGAGGATAAGGAAATCGTATCGTTTGGTCATAGGGTATTATGTGTTGTAATGATTGTCGTTGTCATGTGGCATCAATGCCGCCGTATTGCACACCGAAGAGAGAGCAGTATAGCACACCAAGCCACAAAGCAGGCTGCAAATTTACAACATTTATTTGAGGCTGGCAAATTTTTTGAACCTTTTAATGGAATCTCACATAGACTTTTAATGGAATCTCACGCAGATTACACAGATTTATCAGATTTCGCAGATTATAGAATCGAACCCGGCGGCATTCCTGGTTCGCCGGTTTGCAATACCGTCGGCTGCAAACAGGCGTACCGGGAGGTTAACTAATGCTCGCGGCGGTATTGTAGAGCACGCGTGACATGAAAATATATAAATTTTGGTGAGTAAAAAAAAAATGTTACCTTTGCGAACTGAAAGGGCGGCTTCGATTTTCATATCACGCGAAGTGGCTCGTAAATAACCGTAATGATAACACAATAGACAAGTAATCGTATGAAAAAGAAATGGATGTGCAGTGTATGTGGTTACATACACGAGGGACCGGAACCCCCTGAGCGTTGCCCGCAATGTAAGCAACCCAAAGAGAAGTTCGTAGAAGTGAAAGACGACAAGTTAGAGTTCGCATGTGAGCATGTCGTTGGCGTTGCCAAAGGCTGCGACGAAGAGATCTTAGAAGGCTTGCGTGCACATTTCACCGGCGAGTGCTCGGAGGTAGGCATGTATCTTGCCATGGCGCGCCAAGCCGACCGCGAAGGCTACCCCGAGATAGCTGCCGCCTTCCGCCAGTACGCCTTCGAAGAAGCCGACCACGCTTCCAAGTTCGCCGAACTGCTCGGAGAAGTGGTATGGGACACCAAGACCAACCTCGAGAAACGTATGCTGGCTGAGAAGGGCGCCTGCGAAGACAAGCTGCGCATAGCCAAAAAAGCTAAGGCTCTCGACCTCGATGCCATTCACGACACCGTACACGAGATGGCACGCGACGAGGCACGTCACGGACGAGGCTTCGAAGGACTCTTCAACCGCTACTTCGGAAAGTAAGACAGCACAGTGGCTGAACTGACCGAAATCGACATCGAGAAGGTACTGCAACAGAAAGCACCGCGACTGTTGCACCTGCGACCTTTAGTGAGTTACCTGAAGAAGATTATTCATCAAGACGAGATGAATAGTTTTCTTCGGGAACATGTGGGTGAGACCGACTATGTGTTCCTCGAGCACGTAGTCCATGACTTGTTGCGTTGCGACTACGAGGTCATCGGTGCCGAACACATACCCGTCACCGACGAGCCATTGCTGTTTGTGTCGACCCACCCGCTCGGCGGACTCGACGGCATGATCAACGCCCTGCTCTTGCACGGCATCAGACAACGAGAGCTCAAGGTCATCGTCAACGAACTGCTCATGTATGTCCGTCCGTTAGAAAACCTCTTCGTACCCGTCACGATAGGCGGCAGACAAGCAAGAGAACAGGTGCTCTGTCAACAGAAGATGTGGGAGTCGACGGCTGACGTACTCAGCTTCCCCGCCGGCAAGTGCGCACGCCGGCAAGACGGCGTCATCACCGAACAACCATGGCAAAAGAACTTCGTACAGAAAGCTATCAACTACCAACGCGACGTGATACCCATACGCTTCGAGGGTACGAACTCACCGTTCTTCTATAACCTCGCAATATGGCGCACTCGACTCGGAATCAAAACCAACATCGAACAACTATACTTAGTAGACGAGATGTTCGGTGCCAAGGGCAAGAAGTTTAAGATTTATATAGGAGAACGTATACCTTGGCAGACATATCTTGACAAGAGTCGCACAGCTCAGCAATGGGCTGACCAAACACGACTCAAAACAATAAGTATTATCTGATTAACCCAAATCGGTCATTAGAATTTATTTTAGAGTTTATATTATTTTTGAGCAGATTTTTGATTTTGAGTGAAGGAGTTATGCGGGCATAATGACTGAACGAAAAGCAAAAAGATGCCAAAAAGAATAAAACTATAAATAAATATATAAGTACTCTATTGCGGTCTAATGACCGATTTGGGTTTAAGATAATTCTCGAAAAACATACAGCCTATGAAAGAGATTATACCTCCGGTAGATAAGAATCTTATTAAGGCAGAACTGAAAAAGACGTTTTTTGTTCGTCCTACCAACAAGGCGAACAACGAGATATATGATATCACGGCTCACGATGCCCCTAACACGATGCGCGAGATAGCCCGCCTGCGTGAGGTATCGTATCGTGCTGCCGGCGGCAGCAAAGGCGACGAGATGGATATCGACGATATGGACACCATGTCCGTACCCTACCACCAACTCATCGTGTGGGACCCCGAGCACGAACAGATAGTAGGAGGCTACCGCTATCTGCTGCTCAGCAATGCCACCACCTTCGACAACGGACAGCCCTACATCACCTCAGCATACCTGTTCCGCTACTCCGACCGTTTCATCCGGGAATACATGCCTTATACCGTGGAGTTAGGACGCGCCTTCGTGCAGCCCGACTACCAGACACGCGAGATGGGAGCAAAGGCTATCTATGCTTTAGACAACCTATGGGACGGCTTGGGTGCAATAGTGCACAACAACCCGCAGATACACTACCTGATAGGCAAGGTGACCATCTACCCCGACTACGACCCTCTGTCGCGCGACCTGATATACGCCTACCTGCAACGCTACTGCTCCTACGACACAGAGCTGTTTATGCCATACCAAGCAGTGCCGATAAGCCGCGAAGCACAACAGAGGGCAGACCAACTGTTCGAAGGCGAAAGCCCGACCGACAACTTCCACATCCTGCAAAAAGCCATCAGGGCTCAAGGAACGATAGTACCACCTATGTTCTCCGCATATCTCAACCTTACTCCCAAACTGCAATATTTCGGCACCTCGAAAGAACCTACCTTCTCGAATGTATACGACTCGGGCATCATGATCGAACTCAAAGATATCTATCAAGACAAAATCGACAGATACATAGGTCCGTACATCAACTATCTGAGCAACAAATAAAGTCACCGATGAAACACATACGTATCATCTCGCCTGCCGGTGCCGTCGATGGTGCCCTCATCGATGGAGCAGCAAAGCGTCTGCGCTCTTGGGGCTACCGCGTCACCGAAGGGCATCATGCCCGAGGGACATGGGGAGGCTACGCCGGCACCGACGACGAGCGTCTGTCCGACCTCAACGAGGCTCTCGCCGACCCGTCGGTCGACGTCATACTATGCGCACGCGGAGGCTATGGCGTATGCCGAATACTCGACCGCGCACAAGTCAACCCGCAACATATACCACTCATCGTGGGATATAGCGACATCACATGCCTGCATAACCTGATGGGACGACACCAGCAGCCGTCGCTACATTCGATAATGGCAAAGCATATAGCCCTCTTACCCGAAGACAGCATACCCATCAAATCGCTACACCAACTGCTTGAGGGACAGCAGGTGACCTACCACGCTACACCACACCCCTTCAACCGCCACGGACACGCCGAAGGCATACTGCGAGGAGGTAACATGCAAGTGATGTACGGACTGCGTGGCACACCTTTTGACATCATCGACGATGGAAACACCATACTCGTCATCGAAGACGTCACAGAACCCGCACATGCCTTAGACCGCATCGTGCAGTCGTGGCGTATGTCGGGACTGCTCAGCCGACTGCGAGGACTGATAGTAGGACGTTTTGCCGAATGCCGCGAAGACGAACGACTCCGACGAACGATATATGAGGCAATAGCCGAGGCTGTCGGCAACTACCACTTCCCCGTAGTATTCGACTTCCCGCTCGGACATATAGAAGACAACTACCCCGTCATGCTCAATGCTCCATGCACAATAGACGTGAGCAGCAACGGAGCGAGAGTAACAACCAACTAATTCATACGGCTATGAAAAAATTAAGAAACGCCTTTCTTCGCAAGACCAACATCTTGCTGGCTACGCTGATAGCAGCATTAGGAATAGGCTGTAAGACAACGCAGAAGGCGGCAAGTACAGGCGCGGAAGAAAACACTGCCACCCAAGTGATAGTGGAGCCCGCCAAGAAGTACGGTCCGCCACGACCTATCCGAATAGAAAGCAACGAAGAACCCACACCCCTCAAATACGGAGTGCCACCGGAGGTACTCGAAGAGAAAGAACAAGAACAAGAACGCATACGTGTCAAATACGGAGTTCCCAACAGATGAAAGCAAAGATAAAAATAGCGCTTGAGTTAGAACGCCTGCGCCGCCGCAACCTCAAAGAGCTGCACCCGCTGCAACAGCTGTTCTGGGAGTCGACACTGCGATGCAACGTCAACTGCCTGCACTGCGGCAGCGACTGCCGCGCCACCATCACTCAGCCCGACATGCCCGCAGAACACTTCCTGCGTGTGCTCGACTCGATAGCACCACACGTCGAGACCGAGAAGCTGATGGTGGTGATCTCAGGAGGAGAACCTACGATGCGCACCGACTTGGAAGAGGTCGGCAGACAGATACATAGTCGACGCTTCCCATGGGGCATGGTGACCAACGGACTACTGCTCACGCCAGAGCGTTTTAAGGCACTACGTGAGGCAGGACTCGTCTCGCTCACCATCAGCTGCGACGGACTGAAAGAAGAGCATAACTGGCTACGACAAAGCCCTATAGCCTTCGACTGCGCCTCGCGAGCCATACGATTGGCAGCAGCCGACCCTAAGCTCACATGGGACGTGGTGACATGTGTCAACCAACGTACCATCGACCACCTGCCACAGATACGCGACTACCTGTGGTCGCTCGGAGTGCGCGACTGGCGCATCTTCGGCATCGACCCCATGGGACGAGCTAAAGACAACCCCGAACTGCTACTCACCGACCAGCAGTTCACACAGATGCTCGACTTCATACAAGCAGAACGACAGGCAGGCAGACACGTCTCATATAGCTGCGAAGGCTTCCTCGGCGACTACGAAGGAGAAGTGAGAGACCACCTCTACCACTGCGCCGCCGGCATCAGCGTCGCATCCATACTCATCGACGGCAGCATCTCGGCATGCACCAGCATCAGAGGCAAATACTACCAAGGCAACATCTACAAAGACGACTTCTGGCAGGTCTGGGAAAACGGCTTCAAAAACTACCGAGACCGCACATGGATGCGACAAACAGAACCATGCAAGAGCTGCGACATGTTCCGATACTGCGAAGGCAACGGCATGCACCTCAGAGAAGAAAACGGAGAACTCATGCTCTGCCACCTGCACCGAATAGTGAAATAGACCGCTACAATGATAGAAGTTAGACCGCTACGCTGTGAGAAGTTAGACCGCTACGCTGTTAGAGGTTAGACCGCTACGCTGTTAGAGGTTATTTAGCCTGTTTCCATATTTTTAAAATTCAATATAATTGATTATATCACAACGAGTTAATAAGGGCTCACTCCTGTCATCTTCCTGTCATCTTCCTGTCAAGAACGAGTAATGATATTTTTTGACAATGGATCAACCGAAGTGGAAAACTTTAATAACAAATCATAAACAACATGAGAAGAACATTTATTCTGACATTATTATCATTATTGCTTGTGAGCACATGCAGCATGGCTCAGGTTGAGCAGATCTTAGGCGACTGGACTACCGTCGACGACAACACCGGCGAGAGCTACTCCATCATCCGCATCTATCGCGCCGACAACGGCAAATACTACGGACGCATAGCTCGTATGCTCGTCGACGACGGCATCGGCAAATGCACACAATGTACGGGCGACGACAAAGACAAACCCTACGAACAACTGGTCATCATACGCGACATGACCGAGAAAAAAGGCGAACTGGTAGGCGGACGAGTACTCGACCCCGAAACCGGAAAGATATACTACGGCAAGATATACCTCAAAAACGGAAACCTCGTGCTACGAGGTTCACTCGACAGAGCCGGCATACTCGGACGCTCACAAACCTGGAAACGAACCAAATAACAACAATCAACAATAAAGAGAGGGTGTGTCAAAACTATTGGCACACCCCCTTTTTATCAATAATTGTTGATAATTTTCTTTAATTGTTGACCTATATAAATAATTTTTGGATAATTTTGGGTAATTTTTGACTTATTAAAAAAGCAACTTCGATTTTTGACACACTCTCTTTTTGGGGAAGAAAACTACGCAACACCGGAACACCGGAACAACGAAATACCCCAATCCCGAAATCAAAAATTGGCAAAATCCTTCAAAAAACATGCCAAATCAGACCTGCGAAATTGCAAACACGACATTACAAAATCACCTATTGCGAAAATAATATGACAATAAGTTCTTAAAAAAACTTGCCCAATTGAAATCATTTATTTACCTTTGTGCTCAAATTATTAGCGATTAGACCAAGCCCCCGCAATCGAAGGTACCGATGGGGGGGGGTATTGTATTGTCAATCAATTAGTTACACCACACCAAAGAAGCAATACCCACGTCATAAAAAGCAAATTAGTCTGTTAATAACTATGAGATTAGTGTTTTCGATAACGAAAAAGGTCAGAAGGTATCTTCTGCTTAGCCTACTTACCTTATGCTGTTGGCTGGTATGTAATACCGGTTCGGCACAGGTAGTGGCACTGAAGAACAACCTGCTCTATGATGCTGTCGCCACACCTAACCTCACTCTCGAATGGAAGCTCGCACCGCGTTGGACAATGAACGCTA
This sequence comes from uncultured Bacteroidales bacterium, assembly GCA_946185835.1. GTDB lineage: Bacteria > Bacteroidota > Bacteroidia > Bacteroidales > Paludibacteraceae > Colicola. The sequence continues at coordinate 21,306 of CAMHKW010000025.1, read as the reverse complement.
CCGTGGGCTTCAACCCCTTCCCCCTCAAAGACGACCAATGGCAGAATGCAGACGGAATGCTGCATAAATGGCGCCATGTGCTTGCCGACGTAGAACTCAAATACTGGTTCTGCGCCGCTTTCGTGCGCGACTTCGTGGGCTTCAACGTAGGATACACTCATTACAACGTGGTGGGCGGCAAATACCCCATCGGATGGCTATATAAAGACATACTCAGCCGACGCCGACAAGGCGATGCCGTGATGGCAGGCGTGAGCTACGGATGGTCGTGGATACTATCACCACACTGGAGCCTCGAACTCGCAGCCGGCGTCGACGGAGGATACACTTGGTACGAAGAATACGAGTGCGTGTACTGCGGAACAAGCTACGGACCCAAACGACAATGGTTCGCCGTACCAAAACTCGACGTCAACATCATCTGGCAGATACACTAAAAAGACCGCTACGCTGTTAGAAGTTAGACCGCTACGCTGTTAGAAGTCAGACCGGCTTCGCCTGTTAGAGGTTAGAAATTTAATAGAACGTGAAGAAACTAACATACATATTATTCTTTTTGTCAGCAATCGTCATGAACACGGCTGCACAGAAGATACTCTCTGTCGATTACATGAGCGATAGCGTTCGTGTGATCTACGAGTTGCCCATCGACAAGGTGCGCTCCGACTATCAGCTCACGTACCGTCCTATGTTGACCAGCACACACGGCGACACCTTAGCCCTTGCCCCCATCGTGCTTCATGGCAGCAGTTATATCCGTCAGGCACACCGCGACTTCGTGTTGAACGCCCCCAAGGGAGCCGTAGAGCAGACCTACAACCCTATCAATAAGGTGCGCTCGCCGCTGCGCGACACGCTACGAGTGCCCGTCGAAGGACATGAGTGGTTGCTCACCGACACTATATGTATGTGTTATAGCACCCGCGAGAAAGAGGGTTGCTGCAAGCTCACCGACCTCGGAGGCAAGTGCGGACCCGTGTTCGCATACACCCAGCCGGTATATATACCCGCATGGAACCAGACCATCGACACCGTCAAAGACACCCTCCTGCCTATCGAACCTGCCACTCCGAAGCGTTATCTGCCACGTTCGATAGCAGGGTTGGCAGTGCAGAAGCAGATACCCGAGGTCATCCGACGTATCAACTCAGGAGCGCTGCGCTCGCTTGAGGACTACCGCCCCTACGTCTCGACCGAGATCTTAGCCAAAGACAGCGACGCGTTGCTCGTCTACTTCGAGCTCGACAAGATAGAACTCAAGGAACAGTTCCGAGGCAACCGTCCGGTGCTCGACAGCATCATCTACCTCGTCGACCAGCTACTGCGCGACTCCACCGTCGAGCTTAAGCTCGTACAGATCGTCGGCTTGGCATCTGTCGAGGGTCCGCTACAACGTAACCAATGGCTTGCCGAGGAACGTGCCAAGGCACTGGCACAGTACATACGCGACCGCTATCCCGAGATGACCGACTCGATGTTCGACTTAGCCAACGGCGGCGAGGGATGGTCGGAGTTCAGATATGCCGTAGAGCAAGCCGACTTCGAAGGACGCGACGCCGTACTCGACATCATCGACCACGTCAGCGACGTCAACGTACGCGAACAACGTATCAAAGCACTCAACGGCGGCACCACCTATAAGTACATGCTCGACAACATCTTGCTCAACCAACGTAACTCGGGCTACATACGTATCTACTACGACGTGAGCGACGACGAGGCACGACTCATCAACATGTCTATCCGACTGATGCAAGATGCCGCACAGACCGACGACGAGCAGCACAGACAACAGCTGTACGACCAAGCTCTCGACATGCTACGCCTCATAGAGAAAGACCCGCGCTCGTGGAACGCTCACGGCTCTGTCAGATGGCTGCAGAGCGACATGGCACCCACCGCCGAACAGAAGACAGCCCTCCGACAAGAGGCAATGCAGTGGTTCCAACGTGCCGCCGACAAGGGCGACAAACAAGCTCTCAGAAACATAGAAGTGTTAACTCAATAAAATGACGAAACCAACAAAACTAATTATTAACTTTTTAACTTACAAACAGATGAAAACAATGAAACGTTTTACCTATCTGATGGTTGTTGCCATCGTAGGTTTAGCTCTGGCTTCTTGCGACAAGAAAAACGAAGTCGAGACCCAAAATGCCGGAGGCAACTACAACGGACAGACTGTGAAATCACAGTTCATCATCAATCTCCCTTCTAAGAGCGGCTCGTCTGCCAAGAAGATGAAAGCTACTCAGGTTCAGGCAAACGAAGGCACTGATCCTGCATTCCAAGGAATGGACAACATCATCCTTATTCCTTTTGCTGCACAGGCCGACATCACCGGTACAGATACACGTCTGTCGCAGAATATTGACAAGAGCACTGGCTTAGCTGGTTTCCAAAGCTACGACTCTGATCCTTCGGGAGCTGACATTGCTCACGCTAAAATTTATGAGAACATCAAAATGCCTCTTGGCACCTATTCGTTCCTGTTCTACGGCAAGGCTGTACAGAACACTCTTGATGACTCAGAGACCGACCGCGATGGTTACAATCAGTCGGACAAATTCAAATTCGGTGTTGTACATACCGAAGGTCTTACAAACAAAACACCGGCTACCTTCAAGTTCAAACCCGTGCAAATCTATCCTGCCGGAACAGAGGATGCCAAAGCTACCGCAATCATGACTTATCTGACCTCTATAGCTAATGTTACCGACGCTGCTCCTGCTTCAAAAACATGGGCAGAAGGCGGTAACAACACAGAGCAAGGTTGGAAAGACCTCTACGAGACTTTCATTAATCACATTGGCTCCGAGTACAAACCTTACGCTGCTTCGTCGGCATCTGTACAGGCTATGGTAACCGACCTCTATGGTAGTGTGGTAACACAAGCCGATGTCAACACTATGGCAGCTGCCATCAAGGCTGCAATCCTCAATGCAACCTATGTTACCAACGTGGCAGCATGCGGAGCTGATGCATCAGTGATGCCTACATTTGCTGACGCTATCAATGGATATCCGAGCAACTTCACCGACAATGCTGTAGCTTCGCTCGGTCTGCCCGACGGCGCTGCCGCCCTCAAGTGGAACAACACCTCCAAGGAATTCCAAATCGAAGGTACCTATGAGTGGGTAGCTGCCAACGGTTCAGGCAATATGGACGTGGCTCTGCTTACGAAGTATATCTATGCTCCGGCACTCTATTACTATGCTAATAGCCAGATTTTCACCAAAGAGGAGCCTCAGAAAGACAACTATGTAACTGCTGCTGCCGGTGCTGCCAATTCAGATGCTGCATGGGAGCAGATACTTACAACTCTCTACGGCAAAGGTGGAGTTTCTCCTACCCGCTCGGTTGTGGCAACTACACAGTCGGTTGCCATCGAGAAACCTATCAACTACGGTGTGGCTCGTATGGACGTCAAGGTGAAAGCCAATGCTGCTACTCTCAACGACTCCAAAAACCGTCCTCATCTCCTTGGTACTGGTATCAAGCCTACCGGTGTGCTTATAGGCGGTCAAGGCGAAGTAGGTTTCGACTTCACTCCTGCTGCTGACGGCGACTACGTTATCTGGGACCCGATAATCGACAAGAACACAACTACTGTTGGAACCGACTATCCTGCATATCCTAACAACTACACTCTTGCATTCGAAACCCGTCCGGCAACCAAGGTACGCGTAGCTGTAGAGTTCGAAAACAACATGGGTGACTTCTATGGTGTAGGCGGACAGCTTATTCCTCAGAGAACCAAGTTCTATGTAATAGCAGAGCTTGATCCTGCTGACATCGGCGCAGTAAAAAACGGAAACGACAAAGGTAACGTATTCCGCCAAGACTTTGCTACCTTAGTCAAGCTAAACCTCACCACTCTGGCAAAAGCATACAACGTAGTTCCTGACCTGCGTACCCCGCAACTCGAACTCGGTTTCTCTGTTAACCTCGAGTGGCAAAACGGCTACGAATTCGAAATCAACATCTAATAAGCTGACGTTGTTGAACTTTAAAGTCAACATACTGTTTCTCGCGAAGTCGGTGCACAGCAATGTGCACCGATATCGCGGAAAAAGTATAATCCTAACAGACATACAATGATAAGTCGTAATCATATACTGCTCCTTCTTCTCTGCACCCTTATGGCTCAGAGCTGCCTGCTTATTGATGATGACTTGTCAGTGTGCCCACCGAACGAAAAAAGCTACAACCTCAACTATTCCGTCAAACTCGAAACTAATATGAACCTCGAGTTGGCGACCACACTCTCTGCCGACGTCGACCAACCGGTTGCTCAGGCACTGAGGAACAAACTGTCATCAGTCTTCACCGACCATGCTAACGACGTGCAACTTAAGTTTTTCGACGAGGTTACAGGTAATCTGCGCTTCGATTCATTAGCAGTTATCAACTCCAACAGGACCTCGTTTGCAATCTCGCTGCCGCGAGAACAATATATGCACCTCTCACTTGCCAATGTCAACGGCAACGGAGTATGTGAAGTATACGGCGGAGAACTCTCAGCAGCTTACCACATACAACAACGTATTTCAGACACTCTGCCGAGTCAGCAAACCGGACTCTTCTCTGCCCGTCTGCCTATGGATGTGGTCGATACCATTGACCAAGACTTCCATGCTATCTTATATATGATTAACAGCGCTGTAGCGCTTGTTGTCGACACTGCCGGATATAGCGGACACGTGATAAGTGCTTATACCGAAGGTACAGCGTCAGATTTCTATATCAAAGATAGTATTTATCTGTTCCAACACCCCTCGATAATTAGGGCTGAAGAAGTAATAGTTAACAACTCTAACCCCATGCCAGCAATAGCAAAAGGGGCTAAAGCGACACATAACACTCAGGCTTGTTTCACAACGGTATGCATGCCCTCTGCCGACACACCTAATGCCAACGGCGACTATTGGGCAATGAAAGTGTATGTAAGACTGCCTGATGGTACTATAACCGAAAACGTACTGTCAGTCTCAACTCCACTATTGGCAGGAAACATAAAAGTGATTAAAGTAAAGATGCAGGACGACGGCTCGCTTGTGGCAGTAACTACAACAAACGTCGGCATAAGCGTCACTCTCGATTGGAAGCAAGGTTCTGAATATGAACCATGGCTCGGACTACCTGACAACAGATAAGAGATGAAGAGAAATCTGATTTTCATATTATTTGTTATACTTTTGTCAGCATGCGACACCCGTACAGATGTAGCACCGCTTACATTCAACTTCTGCATGTCGCTGCCAATGGGCAACTCATCTTCGCCGGTGAGTTGTATTGCTGCCAACAACCGCAACCGTGTCATGGGTGATCCCGGAACATACGAGTCGTTTCGCAAACCACGTTACGCCTACATATATTTTATCAATAAAAACGCAACCACCACATCTGTCACAGTGCTACAACGTGACCAGATACAAGAATCTGATTGGGTCGCCACTGCATACAACGGTCAGTACCAACTCAACGGTGACTCAGTATATAACTATAAAAAAACTTTCGTAATCATACTCTCAGCCAAACGAACAGAAGGCAGAGTATACGCTGCTATGTCCTATTACCCGCTTAGCGGACTGCATGTAAAAGGCAAAGACGCAAGCTACGAACCGCAAACAGAAGAAGACGTCATGAACCTCGTCTTCAATCTTGACACCGACCTCAAATCATCACTTCAAGATATATATTCCTCGCCATTGGCATACCAATACAACGGCGAGTACTACGGCACCATACAAAACTTTGCCTACGACCCTTCCACCGGTGAAGGAGAAAAAGTCGTATCTCTCAATATACCACTCTACCACATCGCATCTAAAGTCGACGTGATGTGGAACGTGCAAGAGGCATCTCAAGAGCAGACGCGGGTGACCAACATGAAAGCCACGCACCTCTACGACACCGACTGCTACCTGTTCCGACCCACCGACAACAGCATCGACGCTGCCACCTACAGCAGCGGCTATCAGGTAGAACTCACCTCCGACAACATAGGCACACAGTGGGAAGGACGTTCCTACTTCTATGCCATACCATATACCAACAACGCCGGCAAATGTCCGTTGCAACTTGAGGTGCAAGCCAACGGCAACACCACCGGCAGCTTTAAGACTACTGTCCTCAACGACCCCTCGTCACCCTTCGTGCCCTGGCTGCGCGGCAGAATCAACATCACCAGCAACGTAGAGACGCTGTATAATTAGAAATTTTAGAAGATACAAAGCATCTAAAATATCCATAAATATAGAGCATATAAAGCCTCTAACAACATCATAAACACCACACAATCTTGAGACCCCTACATTATATATTATCATCTTTTTCACGCCATCTGAGCAACGCGGTGTTGCTCTTGTCTATTTTAATAACTACATTCTTTCTACCATCCAGAGCTTTCTCTCAAACCGACACCATCCGTTATGTAACCCCGACCGGTAACTACGGTAGTGACGGACGCTCGTGGACTAACGCCAAAAACTCCGTTCAAGACGCCATTGACGACCTGCGCGAATACATGCGTCAGAACTCACTTACCTCAGGCTCCGTATATGTGGCTGCGGGAACCTATGTCCCCACCAAATCTACCGAGGCTATCGGAGGTTCCATGCTCAATACTTCGTTTCTTATCTACGAAGGCATCCATGTGTTTGGCGGTTTCCAAGGAACAGAAAATGACCCTACCGAGCGTGTCATGGCAAATGGTAAGACGTGGCAACAGAACTTAGACTCCCGTCCGAAGGTCGGCATCTCGACAGCCGCAGAGGTGTCGGCGATGTGGGATTTCAAGTACCCCACCATCTTCACCGGTAACCACTCTACCGTCAAGGTAAGTTTCGCATACGACTCCATTCGTGGCTATTACAACACCGCCTATCCTGCCAACTCCTACCATGTGGTATGGTTCGCTACCAACGGCATCATCGAAAATGTCAGCGACACTCTTGCCAACCACTTCATGCCGCTTGAGGTGCCTGCATGGGTCGATGGCGTCACCATACGCGAGGGTAACGCATCTACGCGTAACACCTCCATTCGTGAACACACCTCATACGGTGGAGGCGCTTACATGGTAGCCAATGCCGGTTTGTATAACTGTATCGTCGAGTACTGCTCGTCCACACTCCGTGGCGGCGGTGTATATATGGACGGAGGAGGTTGTATGGACCACTGCTATGTACATACCTGCCAGACCACAGGTGTAGGTATCGTAAAAGGCTATGGAGGTGCTGTCTGTATCGACTACGACGGTTCCGTCAAGCACTCATACCTCACACAGTCGAGTGCACGTATCGGAGGAGGATTGGCCATCTGCCACGTGCCCGGCGAATATCCGTGGGAGCAGCGGGTGCGTCAGCGTTACGGACGCGAGCCCATGAGCAACGACTCCATCTCTTTATACTCGCCATTCGCCTCAGCTTGTGTCATCTCTAACAACACCTCGACAGCTGAGGGCGGTGGTGTATATCTCGACGAAGGAGGTTCAATCAACCACTCAACCATTGTCCGCAACAGTTGTATAGGTCCCGACGTGATGTACTACGGACGTCGGCACGGACGCTCCGGCGGCGTCTATGTACGTAACTGCGGTATGATGTTCAACTCCGTATGCTGGGGTAACGCCTGCAGCGTCAACAACGACATACAGTTTGCCGCCATCAAACAGAAAGCCGACGTGAGAGACACCATCTTCGTTTTCCACTCAGGCTTCCAGAATCACGACATCTCCGACTGGACAGGCGTTCAGAAGGATATGGTCTATAGCATAGCCTCGCAGAACCTGCCCGTCTATGGTACGACGAGTATCTATCCGTGTTTCGACAGTCCTACCGAGCAGGCAGGCATCATGTGTGGTACGCGTGACGGCTCCGGCAACTTCACGAGCACTTATCCTACCGTTCATCCCGAGGATTATCCGTTGGCTCGTGTATGGCACCCGCGCTCATATACCTCTCTGATGGGTAAAGGTATCCAAGTCACTGATGCCGTGCAGGGAGCTTCGCTTTGGGTACGACATGCACATGCGCCTCTCGACATGCTCGGCAACAGCTTCGAGCCTATCTCGTCGCTCGGTGCATTAGTACGCGAAAACGAGCGAGTGGCTTATTCGCTGGTAGCACCGCAGGCAGAGGAAGCCCGTCGAGGAGAGACAACGCCTATACCTACACTCTTCGTCGACCCCGCACGCGGACATGAGTTCGATTACGAGCACGACAATGTTTTCTCCGAGCGCCTGTATGTAGGGCAGTCGTGGGACAGTCCGCTCATCAACCTCGGCAATGCCATCGACTATTTCCGAAAATATCTGGTTGACGAACCGGGAGGCTCGCACCACTACTATCTGCCTGAGTTAGACAATGAAGGTAACGAGACCGGCAATTTCATACGTGCCGACTATGTGCAGGTGCTCGTCAAAGAGGGTGAGCTGACCACCGCCGGTCCGGGTAACTATTTAGGTAACGAGTTACGAACGGCATCGGTACGTGTGGAGAGCCACATGCGACTCTATGGCGGCTACCCGATGGATAATACAGGAACTCAGACCTCCGGACGCGACCCTAACGAAAACGTCACACGTATCAATGCCAACATCACCGGTGCTGCCGGCGAACACGGCTACAGCAACTGCTCGGCTCACGTCATCGCCATGGTCAACGTGGAGCATGCTATCGTCGATGGCTTCCGACTATTTAACGCCAATACTCACGGTATCAACTCTACGGCATCTGTCCATGCCGGCGGCGGTGTGCTCGTCAGCAACGCCACCACGCCCGCTGCCAAGCGTATCCACATGGTAGGTAACGAGCTGCGCAACTGCGCCATAGCCCACTGCTCTTCGCCTAAAGGTGCCGCTATCTACGTCAACGGAGAGTTCCCGATGGCAGACGGAACAATAACATTTGCGGAACTGAAGGTGGTCAACACCGTTATCCGCAACAACACCGCTGACTTCGAAAACGAGACTAACCACCAACTTCTCAGCAAGAGTCACGGTGTCATCACTGCCAACGGGCGCGCCTATATCGACATCGACCACTGTACCATAGCCAATAACGTAGGCTACCCGTTCAAGGCAGACAGCCGCAAGACCGACAGCGATGAACAGATCACCTGTCAGCACCCCGAACACGGCTACCATGGTTTCCATGGTCTGATACGCGTCAACAACTCTATCATCTTCTGCAACGGCGACCGCCGTTTAGACAACCGCGGTCAGTTAGGCAGTGTAGGTCAGGTTACCTCTGTCAACCCCGACGGACAAAACTACGTGTTTGGTACATATAATATGTTCGACGCCGACATCGTGCTTCACAATGTCGATAAAGGTGGGCAACTTGACCAACCGCACGGTTTCTTTAAGTCGGACTTCACGCTGACAACCGACATTATGCCTGCTGACTTCGTGCCTGAGGGAGTTGAGTCTACTCTGAGTGCCGGCATTGCAACCGGCGACAAGCACAACCAGTGTATCTTCACCCGCACCGACAACACGGCTACCACCTATCCTGTCTTCGAGAACCCGAGCCGTAACGTGGGTAACTCTTACGACAGCGATATGCCGCTCTATGGTGGCAAGATCTCGTACCGTCCGCTCAACCTCAACCCCGCTGTCAATGCCGCTTCCGACGCCTCTATGTCGGGCTTCGACCGCAGCGATGTTACTCCGCGTACCTATGGCGGTGCAGCCGACTTAGGAGCCATCGAGAACACCAACCTGCCCGAGGCGGGAACGGTGCTGTATGTAACACCTGATGGTGCCGGCAAACGCGATGGTTCCAGTTGGGGCAATGCTATTGCAGGAAATACGGTGTATCAATTGAGTTCTGTTGCCGGTCCTGCTCTTGCAGCAGGCGACCAGATAGACAGTGAGCCTACCTGCGACCGCGTGTTAGACAGCGAAGGTAACCCGGTACTGACCACCAATGAGAAATACAACGGAGGGTGGGGACGTGCCTATTTAACTTCAAAGACAGAGAGTGTTACCACCACGCTGACTACCGATGCTGATGTAACCGAAACGGTTATTTATACCGGTGGCGGTCCGAATGACCGAACTGAGACTCTTGCTCCTTATCACGAAACTAAGTCGGATGTAACGACGATAAGTAGTGGTACACCCGGCGGTTTTACACCCGGGTATGACTATCTTGTTACTTATCCCTATGGCGAAATCTCCGGTGCTTCACGCTCATTCTGGCGTGCGAACCCTTACACCGGAACTCTTGCTACTTATGGGAGTGGTAATCCTGCATCATTTATCGCGGCTTGCAACGCCAACGGATGGATTAACAACACCCGTGCCGAGCGCTATGTGAGCGGCTTGCAGTATGCTGTTGAGCGTGCCTCCGAAACGAACGCCTTGTATCATAAGGATTCCGTGCAAGTATGGGTTGGCGCAGGCAAATACACTGATTACAAGGGATTCGTGATGCGTGACACGGTAACCGTTTTGGGCGGTTTCCCAACTGGCAAGTATGCCGCTCCGGGTTTGAGTGAACGTCAGGCATTGATGTCCGATGTAATCTCAATTCCAAAGTCCAAACCCGCGAAAGATTTTGATGCTACCGACTATGAGACCATCTTGCAAATATCGGATGTTAATCCCAAACAAGACAATACGCACCTTAACGACTCCGCAGTTAAGTATTGGGATGATGATTATGCTGCAGACATCATAACCGACACCGAAACCATCCAGACAGCAACCATCACACGGACTACTACCTACACATGGGAAACTGCAAGCGAAGAGGTAACTTCTACGTATATCCGCTATGCCGATATGTTGTATAAGGCTCCAAGTACCAACGTGTTCGCAAAGGCCACCCGAAACAGAGTGGACAGGAATGGAAATATCATAAGTAACCACATTACTATGACCAACGAAGTGTTTGGCGGTCTGAATTGGACAGCAGGACAACTGGTGGTGTACCAATTCTTCGGTCCTGCCAAGAGCGCTTCAAATCCATGGCCTGATGCGAACGGGAACAAGAGTTGGGAATTGGCGTATGAGGACAGAAGCAACAATGTTGATTACAACGTATGGGGATTTGATGCCAGCCGCGATGTATTGGATGCCGATGGTTCAAAAATTGGAACGGTGCCACGCGGAATGTTACTGCAAGGTGTAATGAATACGATGAGCGTATGGCAAACGCTGAAAAACGTGCCTGCAGGAGATTACAAACTGGAGATTGACTTAGGAGCTTATTATACACGTTTTGTCAATGATGACTCCACCGGTATTACATTCTATATTCTCACCTCCGACGAAGATACGGTAGCGCAACAGGCTGTCTATTGCAAGGACGACAAACTGCGCCGCTACGAGTTTAGTTTTACCCAACCAGCCGACGGAGATATTATTATCCGTATGATGTCTGTACCCGGTTCGCATGCTACAGATCCTGCAGGTAATTTCTCAACCAGTAGCAACAATTGGCGCAAGGTATGTATGGCTAATGTCCATCTGTTCTTGTTAACTGGTCAGAACTATGTGCCTTCCGAACCGGTGGATGTGACAACGGTAACATCTTCTTCCGCGCCGCAAGTTAAGACCTATGCTCTTTATACGCCTACGCCAGCCACCCATCGTACTACACTTCGCAAACGCGTTCTGACGATGCCTGACGTATGCGTACCGACATACGGAGGAGGCGGTATCGGGGATCCTGTCGTTATGGGAAATGCTTTCTCAAACGACGCTTTACCACATACCGATCGTGTGAAAGGTGCAACAAAAGCACTGAGAACGGCGGCAACTCTTGCAAAACAAGAGGATCCGCATTATGTGGAATATAACGATGCCAACTGGGACGGTTTTACTATCCGTCATGGATTTCTTTATGACGAGGGAATGGCGCACGGCGGCGGTTCTGGTGTAAATATGTACGAAGGCGCACATTTACGAAACTGTATCGTAATCCATAATATGTCAGCCTGTCGAAACGTAAAGGGAGGTGGTATATTCTGCGATGGTGCTACATCTACTATCGAGGGTTGCTTTGTACTTGATAATACTTCTACACGGGGTACACAGGTTTCACAGGGGCAAATCTTCGCAGGCGGAATGTTTATGTACGAGGGTACGTGTTTCAACTCTCTGTTTGCCAATAACTACAGTTATGGTTCGGCAGGCGGCTTGGGCTTCTGCGTTGGTAGGTTCTTCAACAACACGGTAGCTTATAACACAGCAACTCTTGTGGAAAACGGCAAAATCAGCGGCGGTGCCATTTCGTTAGCTACGTCGTCCAATCCGAATCTCTTTGTCGCCAATACGATTATCTACGGGAACAATGGCGTTGCCATCCGTGACCGTAATACTGCTTATGGAAACGTTAACCCCTTCATCCACTGTTATATACAGTCAGAAGTGAGGCAACCATACGATGCTACAAACCGAAATGTAGGTAACTACGGCACTAAGACAGGCAGTAATGATAATTACGGTGTCAACAACATATACATCAATGGTGAGGCTCCAACAAAATACAACACACCATTTGAGGCTGACTTGAGTCCGCTCACGGGCGAATATACCGGCAATGCACAACGGTACAATGACTATCGTTTGCTCAACAAAGGAGACTCAAGTTGTGTTAATCATGGTATTGATGAATTTGGCGAAACGTTCTATACCGCTCTCCGCAATAAAGGGAAATCAGATACTGACATTCGCAATTCATTTATCTATCAAATCGTGGATACAGCAGAACTTCCGCAGAACGATGTGGCTTTTGCTGACCGTGTGCAAGACTGTCAGATAGATATTGGTGCGTATGAGTATGACGGCGCCAAAGATATCCGACCCGACACACTCTCTCATCCGGGTATAGCTATTTATTATGTTACTTTCGACGGCGGTAGCCCTGATGTGAATTCAATTGTCGGAGTCGAGAGTAATGCGTCTGCTGATAGCCCGTTCAATGCCGCCTGCGAGCAGAAACTGCAGAAGGTGCTTGACGCTGCCGGACGCTACAAGTACTCGCTCCTTAACGACAGCTACTACGACAAAGATACCACAGACACCGGTTTCGAAGCCGGTAAGCCGAATAAATTCTGGACAGTGCAAGTCCGTCTGCAGGGTGACGAGTCCGGCAACTTCGACCCTAACAGTACGGTAGGCACTGACTCGTATGTTCCGACACGTTCTACCAGACACGGTTCTGCCAACTACGAAGACAACGTGCTCGACTATGCTTTTATCATTCCTCGCGGTGTGCAGGTTCTTGGCGGCTACAAAGGCGATTTCTTTACTTGGAAACATCCTGATAAACCATCTCCAAGCAAGGAAGATACTGCCTCTTGCTATCGCGACCCCGTAGCAGCCAAAGCAGACGGCTGGATATTGGTTGACGAGCGCGACCCGCTGACCTATCGCTCGTCGCTCAACGGAAGCGTTATATCATCGACAGGTGCTGAGGGCCGTACCTACCACGTACTTACTTTCACCGACTACCTGTTCGATTTGAAAGAGAATCGGCAAGAGGGTCAAGACGCAGGCGGCTATCTGAGCGCTTTCGACTCGCTACCCGATCCCGAGACTCACCGTGCTGTGGTTGACGGCTGTTTCATTGTCAACGGTGAAGCTAAATCGCCTGACGAGGAAGACAGCCGTGGTGGAGGTGCTGTGGTGACCGACTTTGCACATATCCGCAACTGCGTCGTTCATAACAATACAGCCAATGGTAGCGGCGGCGGTCTATATCTTATGCCCGGAGCACTCGTCAGCGGAACCATTCTCAAAAATAACAGTGCCGATATCGGTGGCGCCGTCTATATCGAAGAACCCGCTGCCGGCTCAAACATGCCTTACGCACATATCTTCTGCTCCACCATCTGTCACAACAATGCAACAACACGTGCCGGAGGTATGTGGTTCGATACTAACCTGCGTGCCAACTCGGTTGCTATATGGAAGAACACAGCCAACGACTTTGCCAACGTGGCAGGAACATTCACCATGAACGGTGTGGGCGACGACATCAACTATCCGTTTGTCAACTGCGCCGTTGAGGTACGTCGTATAGAAGGCCAAGGCAACGTCGAACTGTCAGCCATCGAGACCGAAGGCGTCCGCTGGGACAGAAACGAGTCATTTTTAAGGCACAATGTGCAATACTACCCCATTGAGATGTCGTCAACCCTTGCCCGTGCGGGTATGAACTACTCAGAGTTCCGACTGCTCACGACTAAATATACCACTCTCGACACCACCGACATTGCCGGTGTAAGCCGCCTCCGTTGGTCGATACCCGGGATTGAGCGTTGGCCGGTAGGTTCGTGGGAAGGTGATACACTCGTATGCAAAGACAACGACTTCATTGAGATAGGTGCACGTGCCATCAACCATACCTACGAGGTACAGGTTGACAAGAAGCACATGATGTACCGACTGTTTGTCGTACATACCGACCTGCTTAATTCTGAGGCAGCCCGACAACTGCAAGACAACGAGAACGACGGCGACATATCGGAGATGTATCGGCAGATGGGGTCTTCGTTCCTCAATCCCTACCACCGTTTGCTTGATGCTTTCAACTATATCATCAAGTCGCGACGTGAAGACCCCGAGATGCGTAATGCGCACTTCGAAATAATGCTCGAAGCAGGCACCTATTTGCCGGCACGCAACGCCCACGGTGAACAAGACTTTGTGCGTACTAACACCTTCTCTATTCCCGAGGGTGTGACGCTTATTGGTGGTATCGACCACCGTGCAGCAGGCAATGCCTATTGTCAGGCAGGCTACAACGACACTCTCTATAGCGACTTGCACATAGGTGGCGACGGAGGCAGCCTCACTGCCGATGTCACCGTGCCTATCAAGTTAAACGGTGCTGATTTGTCACCCATAACGCTCAACAACGCCTCTACCGTTGAGATACGTGAGAACCGACCGACTAACGACTACAACCTCAACTCCGTAATCGAACCATGGGAGCTGCAACGGCAGACGATATTGTCGGGTGATGCAGTATCTAACGACCAGTCAACGCATGTCTATCACGTAATAACCTGCTTTGCCGACTCCGCTCAGCTCGGACCGCTGCCGATGAAGTTCAAGCACTACGACGAAAAAAACAATACCTTCAAGACATACGACGACAACGAACATAAGTACGTGTATAGTCCTGACAATGTCATCAACGAATACCCCACCGATTTGCAAGGCGGACTTGATGTTGATCAGTTGCGTCATAATATGTTGGAGGAGTGTGCACAGTCGAAGGCAGCACGTTCTATTGTGCTCGACGGACTTATCATCACCGGCGGACATGCCAGCAACATCGAACAGGATGACTACGACCGACACGTATATCAGCGAAAATCGTTCTTCCGTGGTGGTGGCATACTCGTTGACGGCAACTGGACACAGTCGTTCGACGGCGATCCGACACACGTGCCCGCCGTAGCTACACCCGCTGCCTACAACATACCGCTCGTGATACGCAACTGCCGAATACAGAATAACATGGCTGCATACGGTGGTGCCATATTCTCGAACGGAGATATGCACATCTACTCTTCGCACTTCACTCAGAACTACTCGCAAGGGCCCGAAACCGAGTTAGGTGCTTCGCTCATTCCGTTCTCTGCCGGTGGCGCAATAGCTACCAACGCTTACTGTGGTCTGGCAAACTGCCTGTTCGACAACAACGAGGCACGGCGCGGCTTCTATAATATCGATGTTTCCGGAGAAGAGGAGATACCTTATGCCGATGCACGTCAGGGTTTTGCCGGCGTAATATCGGTATCAGAAAAAGCACGTCTTCGTGCCATGAACTGCCACTTCGTCAGAAACAAGGCAGTGGCTTATCCGTCGATATATAACTTCTGGACCAACGATCGTTACCTCGACCGCGACTCCATACAGTTGGCTGTCAACTGCCTCTTCTGGGGTAACGAGGCTACAGGTCTCATTGCGCCGGAAGGCATACAGGAAGCCGTTCCGCAAGCCTCTATCGACACCTTCAACAACTGCTACCGTGCGTCGATGAACGGCGTGTTCCACTATGCAGGCAACGATATGGCGGCTTTCAGGCGCCTCACTCAAAACTACGACTCGCTATACCTGCTTGCACGTACTTATGCGCAAGGACTCATCCCCGACACTCTGGTAGGAAAGATGAACGACACCATCAATGCCATACGTACACTCGGAGACCGCATCGAAGGACTCTACTTCTGTGCCTACCGCAACGGATACGGACTGCCCTCCGCCAAACCTTATCAGATAACGCCGCGACTGCTATCCGACCACCGGTTCATCGACGGCTACCTGCTCAAGTACAACGAGATATTCGACGACCCCACTAAAGACGACCCCATCAACTGCGACCCGCGTAAGAAACCTATGCCGCTGCATACCGTGCACGAGTACTTGGCACAAGAAGATTATGGCGAGCTGTTCAGCTATCTGCGTGGAAACAACAACGTCATCATCAACCGCAAGAACGATGCTGTTGACGGTCCTAACTTTGTTCAGCCTTCTGAGATACCGGGCATCGACGGCTATATGCAGAATGCCGACTGGCTGCTCGCACGTGCCAACTCCACAACCGACGCCGGCTGGGGAACAATGAAGCAAAATGTCACGCGTAGGGTTAAGTGGTGGGAGAACACCAAGCACGACCGTGAGACCTATCCCGACAACTATAAGTTCGACACCGAGGCAGAGGCATCAGCAATCGAACCGACAGGCGAAGCCTTCCCTGTCTATGGCATGGAAGTGGCGACTTTCCGACCTGTTGGCGAAGCAGAGGATGCACTCTACAACCACTTCGCCAAGCAGCATACCACAGAGTTCAACCTGCCGCTTATGCCTATCGGCGATGAACACTACATGGAATATACCCGACAGGGCGAAAATACTCAGAACGAGATGTACCGTATATCCTCGCATCCAAAACTCGGAGTAGAGAACGTCTATATCGACATGGGTGTATATGAATATCAGTATGTTCAGCTCGAACTCCCCGGCAACGAGATAGACACTGTATGGGTTACTCCGGGTATGGACGTCGAGCGCTTCCCCGACCTCGTGCACGACGGTACGTCATGGAGCCGCGCTACCACCGACTTGCAGGGTGCCATCGAGATACTGCTTCGCTCGCACAACAATCACGACAAGTACATCATGCTCAAAGCAGGTAACTATGCTCCGTTGCATACTATCCTTGAGCGGCATGCCTTGTTCTTCGACGTTCCTACCAACAAACTGTCTGTCGTACTGCCCGATACCGCTAAAAACGATGAGCTATACTCGGTGCGCAGCCTCAATATTCTTGGCGGATGGAGTACTACCTCAGAAGACGCACCGCGCGATCCGCACGGCAACCCGTCGGTTATCGAGATGTCGCCCATAAGCGGCAAAGAGACGCTCAACCAGACTATCGTGGTAGAGGATATGACGCGCCAGACGATGGTACGTACCTACCGCGACGACGATTTGCAACGTACCGATACCGTCATACCTATACTCTTCGACGGTATACGCTTTAGCAATATCTATTCCGTAGCCGATACCATCAATACCCTTGAGCTTAACCGTTTAGGTGGTGCTGCCATCTTCTATCGGGAGCAGCGTCAGCGCGATAATGCAGGCAACATATCAGGTACCGAACCTCTGTATCCCACTGTTGAGCATACCTCCGGCGGCGACTTAGAGATACCCAAACTGACAATCTCTAACTGCTCGTTCATTAACAATGGCGAGCGCACAGCAGACCCTGCATTCCGCTCACCCTCAGTATATATCGGGCAAGGTGGCGGTACTACGCTCGTTGTCAACACACTCTTCCATTCCAATGCCGGTGACCCCGTTTTTGCACCTATTCACCACCAGGCAGGAACTGCGCTCGACAACACGCCTAACATCGTGCGTATCATCAACTCCACTTCAGCGCTCAACGACGGTTATCTGAACCTGCAGAACCCGCTCAGCGAAGTGCATAACTCCATCATCTGGAAAGACAATCTTGCTGCCGACACTCTCACTCAGCTGCACATAGGTAACACATCTTGGCAGAAGCGTAGTGCCACTCCCGGAATTGCCGACCGCGTTACCCAAAATGCCGTCTTCGACTGTTTTGGTGAAAAGAGCGGTGATGCCTTCGGCAACGAATGGCTCTCGGCTGACAATTTGGATGTATTCTACGGACCTAACTTCGTTGAACCCGATGAAGATGCCGCAACCGACGATGAACGCCTTGCACGCAGCTTCAGGCTTAACCCCGCAGTGCGTACCATGAATATGGCAGACACCACTCTCTATCGTACTAAAGTGTTCACACCGCAATACGATAAAGTAGCGGGCTCGATGCTATGGCGCCGCTCTTTAGGCTTTAAGTCCGACACCATTGTCAGTCTTCGTCAGGACTTCGACCTCGCCGCCAAAGCACGACTCATAGGTCAGGGCATGGAACGCGGCGCCTACGAGTGTCTGGCTGTGCTTCAGCGTGTACTCTATGTCGACCCGATGCGCTCTGTCGATGACAACAGCGACGGTACTTCGTGGGAACGGGCTTTCGGTAAAGGACAGCTCCAGAATGCTATCGACGTGGCGTCGATTTACACCTATATGAACCATACACTCGAGGAGGAGTCGCGCCGTGCTTACGTATTCGTCAAGGGCGGACCGTCGAACTCTCAGGCTGACCTGCTCTCGCAGTCAGACCTCAACATACTCCCTCACGACGGTGTGCAGGTGTATGGCTCCATAGCAACCAACTTCCAAGATACCGCCTTCCACGATGCCGACGGCTATTATACCGACGCCGAATGTCAGCGTTTCGTCAATAACGTAAGGGCGACGCGCCCGGGTATGGCAGCGCCCGGTACATCGAAGACGCGTATATCGTCGCTGCTGACCGACACCGTTGCCGACCCGTTTGAGACCGGTTTCCTCTTCGACGGGTTCCTCTTCTGTAACCCCTCTAAGACACTAAGCAAGGCACCTGTGCTTTTAGCTGACCAACGTATGGCAGTGCGAAACAGTATCATCACCGGTAATACTCTCAGCGGCACCTCTCCGACAACGGTAGTTGATCTGCGCAAGGGCTTGCTCTATAACAGCCTCGTATATGGTAACACCGCCAATGCTGATATCAGTGTCGGAGCTCAGGGACTCGTGCTCAACACCACCGTCGCCACCGACAACAGCGGTCAGTTTACCATCGATGCCACCAACGCTGCTGATAACAGCATCGTGCGTACCATCACTGCCAATAGTGCCGATAACAATCTCAGACTGCCTGCTGCAACCGATACCAAGTTCTCGCAGTGCAATACCAAGACAGGTATGTTCGCACCATATCTCACCTCGGGCAATGTATATTCGCTGCCTGCATACCTCACTGCCGACAGACCTTTGTCTTATCAGCTGCACGAGAAGAGCACCTATATCAACGCCGAGGACACAGCCCGCACAAATCTGTCTGCTATAAACAGCATGTTCACGCCTTACATCGGTTATGTTGTCAACTACTCGCGCGACCTCGACCTGCTGGCTAACCCGCGCGTCATAGCCGACTCTGTTGACCTCGGATGTTATGAGACATGGCGTGCACCGCAAGGCTCACAGCTCCATGCCACCAACCTGACCAACCCGCTTGAAGGCAGCAGCGGACATACGGAGGCTGAGGAGCGCGTCGCCTACCTCGACAACTACGGCGGCAACCGATATCCGCACACCGGGTCTGTGGTATATCTGATGAAAAACGCAGACCTCGTTGTCGATACCGACAATGACATTCCGCTATTCACAGGTGAAACAGCAATACGTCCCGGATATGTGCTTGTAGGGGAACAGGCTTCGCTTTATGGGCAAGGTAACCATATCCAGCTGCAATATGTGGCAGCCGAAAAACGTTTCTCAGAGCAGCAGTATTCAATGATGTCAATGCCGTTCAACCATAACGCTGCCTTAGTATATTCTACGGCGTACAATGCCGCCACCGACTCTGTAAGACAGCTATCCAACCCCGTGCCCTTTACCTCGTACGAATACGACGGTACCAAACGGGCTGAGATGAACTATAACTTCCGCGCCGACAACTCAGGAGCTTGGAAGAAGATGACCGAAGGCGAACGTCTTGCCACCCATGGCTACCTCATCGACTTCGGCAGCAATGCCGACACACTGCTGCGCTTCACCGGATTTGCTGAGGCCGGACAGTATGTATACGAAGAAGACGGCACCGCCAAATACGACACGCTGCTGCAATACGACAACCGCAACGCCGGTATGAACGGCGAGACACTCGACTTCACCCGACAAGAAGACATGGGATGGAACATGGTGGGGCTGCCATGGCTCGTTAGCGACTACCGCACCGACAAACTCGACATGGGCGACTATCAATACCAGATGCACATACCGCACCTGTTCTATCAGATGGACGGCGACGGCGAATACGACTACGTGAGTGCAAGCAACATTTACACCTCTCGATCATGGGATGCAGGAGCCACGATGTCGCTGTCGAAAGCAGCGTTTATGCAGACAGCCACCCTCAACGCCGAAGAACACGTCAAGTTCAGCCTGCCTGTCTTCACCGCCGGCACTAAGCCGCTTCGCAAGGTGGTACGCCTGAGCAACGCTAAGACCGACGATGCCGATGTCATCGAGGTCTTCCCCTCAGCCGATGCCTCCAAGCGTGTCAGCTACACTCAGGGGCGCGACGGCGTGAAATGGTCGGTAGCCGACGGCACGCAGATGTACCTGATGGACCATGCCCTGCGTCATCGTCTCTCGCTGCTTGGCGACATGCCTCTCGAGGTCGACGTGCCGCTGGCAGTCACCGGTCTAAATGAAGCCGACGGCGAGACATACACCATCTCACTGCCCGAACGAGAAGCCTTCGCCGACTATTCGCACGTATGGCTTACCGATAACCTCAAGAACCGCATCATCGACCTCAAGACTCAGGACTACGACTTCTCCGCCACTAAGGCTGCCAACAGCGCCAAGCCGAGATTCATGCTACGCATAGGCGGCATGCCGCTCACAGGCGACAAAGGCGAGCGACGTTACCTCATCTTCGCTACTGACCACAAGCTGGTGGTACGCGGACTGATAGCAGGCGACAAGATAAGCGTATATAGCGCCGCCGGACAACTCGTGCTCAGCACCGTTGCCACCGGCAACGAGTTCACCACACCACTGCTCGACCAAATAGGATACGTAGTGAAAGTCAACGACGTCGGACAGACGGTAGTGAACCTATAAAAGCAAGAGTGAACCTATAAAAGCAAGAGTGAACCTATAAAAGCAAGAGTGAACCTATAAAA
>CAMHKW010000024.1 GCA_946185835.1 uncultured Bacteroidales bacterium | reverse complement strand
GAGGATATGCGTACCTTTTTCATAGAATATGCCAGATATGCAGCACAGATGAACGGATATGATACCGATAATGAATCTCTAATATACAGCGATTTTTTCTTTTACATCATTTATTTTTATCTGCAAATCTATATGTAGCATCGATTTTTTATTGAATGAACAAATAGTAGACAGTTAGCCGACAAAGATTACAGAGGAGCACGGACGAGTAGTTGCACATGATTACACATAACAGCCCCATACTCTCCGTGCTCTTTTGTTGTGTCTTATAGCCGATGACTGAAAGCGTGCAATTATTTGAGGAAGGGAATGACCTCTACTCGTCGGTCCTTGGCACGCTGGTGTGGTCCGTTGTATTTAAACGGTTCGGAAGCACCGAAAGTAGCCACTTTCATCTGTTCGTCTCTCACCCCTTTTTGTCGTAGTAAGTCCGCGACGGCGTTAGCTCGACGTAATGCGAGGGCGAGGTTATAAGCTTCGGTGCCTATATCGCAAGCATGTCCGTTGACATACACCCCCACTTGCGGATGATTGCGCAGCATGTCGGCTATCTTATCGATGATGTCGGCAGGCTCGAGGATGGGAGTGTAGTCGTCGAAGCGGAACCAGATGACGGACTGCGAGAGCAGCGAGTCGAGGCGTGAGAGATGTTGTTCGAGATAGATGGTATCGTGCAGAGCTAAAGTGTCGCGAATGATAGTTTCCACGCGCACGGTATCGAAGCGAGTGTTGTTTACGACAAGCGTATCGGATTGTCGGAGCAGTATGGTGTCGCGCAGCAGGACGGTGTCGTGTAGCAGAACGGTGTCTCGCGGGATATATTCGCCATATTGCTTCAGGAAGTTACGTACTTTGCGCATCTTCTCCCGTTCGGTAGAACCGCAGTACATCGAAACCCCTATCTTCAGTCCTACCGCCCATGGGTGCATTCGTCCGGTCTGAGCGGTACGCAGTATTCCATCATAGTCCGGCATATAGTCGGCATTGTTTCCTATTCCTGCAAAGCCGAGTGGCAGGCGGTCGGCGTTGCGCAGTCGGAAGAGGTTGTTCATACAGAAGTCGACAAAGCCCCCTACTCTCAGGTCGACCTTTCTCGACATCTGCCACAATCCGCCAGCTTCGAAATAAGCTGCAGCCGCCAAAGGGAACAAGTCGGGTATGCGGTCGGTCTGAGTGAGTTGCACCGTTTCGAACCTATCGGGCAGGTTGTGCATCTCGAGATTCCAAAGCGGATAATATACACTATTGTCGACAGTGGCATCGTGCACGGTATAGGTAGCAGAGACGGGGAATCCGAATTTGAGTGCTGCCTGCAAGTAATAGCCTTTGTCGTAGGGTTTATGCTTGTAGTGGAAAGCGATGGGGATTTCAAGCAAGAGCATATTCTGCCTTTCGCGAAAATGGTCGAAGCGGATAATATGGTTGAAGGTCTCGCCTTGATAGTCAACCATGCCGTCGAACGATAATGGCCGGTTGAGGAATGCCGCAGAGCCGAAATGCGAGAAGGAGAGTCCGGTTCCGACACCTATCTTAGGCGTAAAGAAATAGGCGTATTCCACTGCTATTTTTGCAGCAAAAAGCGGGGTCTTCTGTCCGCCGGAGAAGGAGTATCCTAAGTCGGAGATACCTGCCCCTGCCGACATCAGCAAAAACGAGCCTGTCTCGAGGCGTTCTGCTCGCCGGCGCTTGCTTTGCGCCGAAACCGACAGACACACCAGCAACATCAGTGCCGACAATACTATTTTGCGTGCTATATTCATAATACTATCAGCTTTAGTTCTCGTCTTATATTGCCGGCTGTCAGTGTGAGCACATATAGTCCGCTCTGAGCCGGTGCCTTCAGATACGTTACACCCGCCGTCAGGTTTTGATTAGCGACACATATACCTGTAGACGTGTAGCATTGCAACCTGCAATCGCTCACCGCACTCACCGCAACAGTCTGTCCGCCTCTGACGATATTAGGTTTAACCGTTACGAGTTCAGCGCTTTGATTTTGGATGTCGGTAAGCGGTCGAGCCTCGAAGCTGCAAGTTTGGTAGCTATTGCCTTGTGCATCGGTTATCACAGCATAATAAATACCGTTGAGTCCCCCTTCTTCTTGATAGTATTGCTCGTTGGCACCTTCTATCGGTTGCTCGTTTTTATACCATTGGTATGTCACAAACTGCCGGTCGGTAAGGGGGTCGGGATATCCGTTCTTGTCGTTGTTGTCGATAAAGAGAACGTCGTTCCACTTGCGATATATATATCCTTCGATAGCGAAGTCGAATGTTACGGGATAGGTGTTAGGTGAACATTTATGTTTAGCGTTTCGGTCTTCGAAGGTAAGTCGGATTTGCATCTTGCCTGTAGCCATAGCCTCGTTGCTCAGCCTGAGTTTGCCGCTGCCATCGAGTATGAGCAGAGTGTCGCGCATCCCTTTGTCATGCGATGCCTCGTCCCAAGTGACGGCGCAGTGTGTGGGTGTGCCTGATAGCACTACGTAATCTATCTCGAAGTCGGCTTGCGACTGACAGAGCTCGCCCGGTTCGATGACTTCAACCTCAGGCGGATAGCTGATGTTCGACAGATACGTCACGACATGCTTGCATCCTTCGGCGTTGGTGTCTTCGAAAACAAAGGTCTGCCCGTCATCAGTTACTGTAAATGTCTGTTCGCTGCCGCTGCGGAAATGGTGTGTCCTCTGTGCGGGCAAGTCTTCCGGGCATAACTCTACCATCTTCTGTTCTTCGGTCTCGAGAGCGATACGCAGCGTATAATCACCCTCGGATGGTACATAGTTGCTATAGCAGAGAGTGTCGCCCACAAGACGTCGAACGACAACGGTTGCAGGCAGCTGCAATTTGTTTTGGTAGTCGGCTACCGAGAATACGATATCGGCGGATGGTACATCATAGAAGAGGGTATCGAGTGTGGTAGTATCGCTGCCGCTTGCAAGGGCAAGCAGGTAAGCATAATGCAATGGTCCTTCGCCGTAAGGTAGTGCTGTAGACTGCATCTGCACTTTTAGTTGCTCGTCGAGAGTGAGCGTGGTCAGACATTCGCGCCTGTGCCCCGTCTTCACACTGCCGGGCGAGAAAGCAGGCCGGACGTAAATGGTATCGGCGCAACCTGATGTTGTCCAGTCCATCAGTCCGGTGTCGTCTTTCACCTGTCGCTGAACATAGTATAGGTGGTCGTGCTCGAGTTGTAGAGGGAACCGGCTAAGCTGTGCTGTGTTAGCCCCCGGGATGACCTGTCCGTTTAGAAGCCACCGGTACTGATAGCATCCGTTGCCTCCTGTTGCCGGTGCCGTTTCGTCGACATCGAGCACTACGTCGGCATCGCACCATTTGGTGTTAGAACCGGTGATGGTACCGGCGTCGAGAGTCTCGAAGACCACAAAATGCTTGGTGCCTGAAGAGGTGGCATACTGCCCTGCGCTCTGACAGTAGGTGTCGCGCGAGAGACGTGTGTAATAGTATTCGCCGGGGGAAGAGAGAGTAACAGGCAGTTGGCAGGTGTCGAACGAATTATGATTAAGCAATACCTCTTTGTCGTCGATAACGATGTTGCGGCTATCGTTGACATAGTCGACATCGTATTTGGTCAGATACCATTTATAGCGATAGTTACCGTCGCCTCCGGAAGGTTGCTTGGTCTCACATACCGTAGTGTCTCGAGGCAGGTCTCCATAGATAGTATCGGTCTCGGCATTGATGGCACCCGGCAGAAACTGATTAAAGACCGTCAGGCTGAAGTCGCCCTGTGCCTTTTGGTATTCGAGTTGGCACTTAGAGTCATGTACATATAGTCGGTAGATAAAAGTGCCGAACGAGTCGGCAGAGCATACATACTTCTCGAACTCTTCGCTACCTACTCTCACTGAAGTAGAGCGAAGCACGGTATCTATGGTCACTCCGTTTTCGACAAGGTCGTACTTTTCGATTCTATAGTAATATGGGTAGTCGTCGAGGTCGTCGTCCTTTCCCCCCATCGGTCTTCCTGCCACGCCGTGTGACAGCAGTGTGACAGGATGATCGAGGCAAGTATAGCCTTCTTGTGCCATTATGCCCGGAGTGAACACGTCGTAGCCTTTGATAGAGGTATACACATGTTTTACCAGATTGGTGAGTCGTGCTTCTACTATCACGTTTTGCGTCTGGCATGGTCGTACCACTACACCCCATGAGCCTCTCACCCTTAGCACTTCGGGTGTAGGAGAATACCAACTGACGGCGTTAGCAGTCGAGAACTCGACGTTAGTGGTAAGCATCTCAGCGCGTTCGAGACGGTTCTCGGATATGGTAAGAGGGGCGACAGAAAGAAGCGAGACCGCCGAACCTGAGAAAGCGGCAAGCTGCGGATAGAGGTTAGCGGTGGTAGCCCACTCGGCATCATAGCGAAAGATGTCGAACATGTCGGCTGTATTCTCGACGAGAGTGACCCCGCTGACGTCGCCTTTTCCCGCCTCTTTTCTGCACATCTTCCTATCACAGAAGACATTAGAAATGAAACCGGCGGTAGCATTATATCCTACGGCGGCACCGCCATTGACGCAGTAGCCTATGTTATACGACGAGCGTATAGCACCTTCGTTGTATCCCACAAGTCCGCCAATGGTATCAGACGCGTCGGTGATAACGGAAGTGTTGTAGCAATACTCTATTTTACCCGTGGAGGTATTATGCCCGACCAGTCCGCCGACACAGGTACCGTCGTGAGCCACTACCTGCATCATCGAAAAGCAATGGTCTATCACTCCGGCGTTGACACCTGCAAGTCCGCCTACGCGGTTTATGGTCTTTACAAAAATATCTCCCTGACCGATAGCCAGTTTCGATATTTTTCCCTTTTCACCGACCACTCCGAACACACCTTTGCCTGATTTATCGAACGAGGTGATACTGACGTTGTAAATCACATGTCCTTGACCGTTGAAGGTAGCAGCGAAGGGGAAAGTGAGCGTGCCGATAGGCGTCCACGAATACATGCCGAGGTCGATATCATCGGCTAACACGAAGGTATAGCCTTCGAACGTGTCGGAAGCAGACTGCCGACTCAGCCACGACAGATGCGCCGCGGTAGAGATGGTATATGTCGAGCCGGAAAGCGGGGGCTCTGTGAAAGCGTCGCCATCCCATTTCGACACGGCAAAGGCGGCACAAGCCATCAGCAAACACAAACAACTGAGAATGTAACGTTTCATCTAAAAAAAGAGGGGCGTTAAAGACATAAAGATACCTCAACGATTGATACCGCGACCGATACTCTCTCGTGGGGTACGCCGGTTGTAACCGGCAGCATCAAGCACTCGGGTACGCCGGTTTGTAACCGGCGGGTTGAGACCTTGAATAAAGATAGCGCAAAATTACAAAAATTTTCTTTCACCCACAATTATTCTTCTTAGAAAAAAGTATCTCGTATTAAGCAGCCGTCTGAATTTTCGTAGAACAAAAAAAATGCGTACCTTTGTGGCGGTATTAAAAGTACCGATAGTGTTGCCGCCAATTACAAATTGGCGTACCCATAGAGAAGCTGTGTTGATAGCACCGCCGGTTAATAACCGGCGAAAATTGACGTTGACCTTCTTGCCGCCGGCTACCAACCGGCGTACCATAGAGAAGCTGTGTTGATAGCACCGCCGGTTAATAACCGGCGAAAATTGACGTTGACCTTCTTGCCGCCGGCTACAAACCGGCGTACCCGAAAGCAGATGGCGGGACAAACAGCAGCTGGCGGAACCAATGACTATTGGCGGGAACCGAGGGCTAATGGCATACACGAAACGGGAGATGTACGATCAGATATTAAAACAATATTTCGGCTACGATAGTTTTCGTCCGCTTCAGCGGGAAATCATCGAGAGCGTTGGAGCAGGTCGCGACACGTTGGCACTGCTTCCGACGGGTGGTGGCAAGTCGGTATGTTTTCAGGTGCCTGCCTTAGCCCGAGAGGGTCTGTGCCTTGTTGTGACTCCCCTGATAGCCTTGATGAAAGATCAGGTCGATAACCTTCGCCGTCGCGACATCAAGGCAACTGCCATCTACACCGGCATGAGTCTTGATGAGACAAGAGCTGTCTTCGACAACTGTATGTTTGGAGATTATAAGTTTCTTTACGTCTCTCCCGAGCGCCTACAGTCGGCATCATTCCTTGAGAGCTTGGCACAGCTGCCGGTGAGCATGATAGCGGTCGACGAAGCACATTGCATCTGCCAATGGGGCTACGACTTCCGCCCTGCCTACCTCAAGATAGCCCAAGTTCGCGAGCTGTTCGCAGACGCACCTGTTCTGGCACTCACAGCCACCGCCACTCCTGACGTAGTCGACGACATACAAGAGCGACTGCTCTTCCGCGAGAAAAACGTGATCAAAGGTTCGTTTGCTCGTAACAACATCAGTTATATCGTCCGCCATAGTGACGACAAAGCCGGCACGCTACTGAAGATTCTCAATGCTGTAGGCGGCAGCAGCATAGTGTACGTACGCAGCCGTCAGCGTACCAAAGAGGTGGCAGAGTGGCTTGTGAACAACGGCATCAGTGCCACCTTTTATCATGCCGGCCTTTCGAACCGCGACAAAGACGCGCGGCAGAAAGCTTGGAAAGCCTATTCGCCCGACTTAGCGTCAGACGGCACCTACAGAGTGATGGTGGCAACCAATGCCTTCGGCATGGGTATCGACAAGGCGGAGGTGAGAACAGTGGTGCACCTCGACCTTCCGGACAACATAGAGTCGTATTTTCAAGAGGCAGGACGTGCCGGGCGAGATGGTCAGAAGGCTTATGCAGTGCTCATCTACTCCGACCTCGACAAGCAGAAACTGCACAAACGAGTGAGCGACAACTACCCTGACCCCGACTTCGTGGTAAGCGTCTACGAACACGCCGCTAACTTCTTGCAAGTGGGAGAAGGTAGCGGACTTGGGCATACCTTCCAGTTCGACCTACACCGCTTCTGCCAAGAGCGACACCTTCCGCTGCTGCCCACATACGCTGCTCTGCAACTGCTCGACAGCGCCGGATATATAACGTGGACCGACGAACAAGATACCAACCCGCGTGTGATGATGCTCACGCGACGGGAAGAGCTATACGACTACAATTTTAGTCAGCTGCAAGACAGAATCTTACACGATATTTTCCGTCGATATACCGGTATTTTCACCGAGCCGCAGTATATCAACGACGAGCTTGTAGCCACCTCGCTGGACATCAGCACTCGCGAGCTCAACGAGCAACTGATAGAGCTTGCCAAGCGCCATGTGCTGACATACATACCTCGCAGTCATACACCTTTTTTGAGTTATATCAGAGAACGCGAAGACAGCAGCCGCATCGTTCTTCCGGAACATGTGTACGACCGCCGTTTAGACATATACCGAACTAAACTCGAGTCAATGCTTGAGTATGCGACACAAGACAACTTCTGCCGCTCGCAGGTACTGCTGTCGTATTTTGGCGAGACTGATGCCCCTGCCTGCGGGACATGCGACGTATGCCGTAAAAACAAAATCGAGCCCCAAACATAACGTAAACCGATATCGACATGTATACCAAGGAACTGAATTACTACTTTGCCTCGCCGGTGGCATATATCATCATCGGCATATATCTGCTTGTCATAGCATTGTTTCTCTGGGTCATACCCGGCAGCTACAACATACCCGACTCGGGCTACGCCAATGCGGACGGCTTGTTTTCGCTTTCTTCGTGGCTGTTTATGTTACTCTGCCCTGCCCTCTCGATGCGTTTATATAGCGAGGAGCGCAGCAGTGGTACATGGAACATACTGCGCACTCAACCCATCCCGGTGCTACGCATCGTCGTTTCTAAGTTCTTTGCAGCCTGGACGATAGTAGTGATAGCGCAGTTGCCTTGTCTGATTCATTACATCCTGTTATATAACCTCGCCGAGCCTGTCGGCAATGTCGACAGCGGGGCATTCTTCGGTTCTTTTCTTGGTATGCTCTGCTTGTCGTTTGCCTTTACGGCAGTAAGTACTTTTGTTGCCTCGTTTTTTAAGAATCAGATAGCTGCCGCGATAGTGGGCATCGTAGCATGCTTTGTGCTCTTCTATGGCTTCGACCTCGTAGCCTCACTCATCGACAATGGTAGTGCAGCTAACGTAGTTCGTTGGTTCGGACTGAACTACCATTACCTGTCGATATCACGCGGAGTGGTTGACCTTCGCGATGTCACCTACTTCGCCTCTGTCGGGATAGTAATGATACTAAGCAGTGCACAAGTGGCAAAAACCATTAAATAAACACTTATCATCATGCGCACGATAGGTCTTCTTTCTGACACACATGGATTGCTCGACAGCCGTGTCTTCGAGCATTTCAAAGACGTTGACGAGATATGGCATGCCGGCGACATCGGCACAGCTGAGGTACTGAACCGCCTGAGGGAGTTCAAACCCACCCGAGCGGTATACGGCAACTGCGACTACGGCGATGTGCGAGCTACGCTGAGCGAGTTCTACCGGTTTCGCATCGAGCAAGTTGACGTGCTGATGACACATATAGGCGGTTATCCGGGCAACTACAACCCTCTGGCGCTACGTAAGATAGCCGCCAACCCACCGCAGCTGTTCGTCTGCGGTCACTCGCACATCCTGCGTATCAAGTACGACCCCGCCTTTCGGATGCTGTGCCTCAACCCCGGTGCGGCAGGCAAGTATGGCATTCATACCATTCAGACGCTGCTACGCTTTCGGATTAGCGAAGCCGAGATTCACGACATGGAAGTCATCGAACTCGACCGCAAATAGTTTTAGTTTGTGAGGCGCAAACTGCCGTTAAATCATGTTTGGTTATTATGCTGCAAAACATAAAAAACGCTATTGCGTATGTGGCAAAAAGGTAGTACCTTTGCACTCGAAAACAAGACAACACAATCTTTTTTGTACCTTAAATTAACAGACTAATACCTTATAAGTAAAAAGGACGCTGTGAAGCGTCCTTTTGCACGTCTTAACGGTAGCTATTTTAGCGATTTACACCTGCCGCCAATGAAAAAAGGAGGAACGAGGAAGGCGGGAAGCGCCGGTTAATAACCGGCGGAAATTGACGTTGCCCTTCTGGCGGAAATTGACGTTGCCTTTCTTGCTGCCGGCTAACAACCGGGTACCCATAGAGAAGCGGTGTTGATAGCAACGCCGGTTAATAACCGGCGGAAATTGACGTTGCCCTTCTTGCGAAAATTGACGTTGACCTTCTTGCTGCCGACTACAAACCGGCGTACCCATAGATAAACTGCGTTGATAGCAACGCCGGTTAATAACCGGCGGAAATTGACGTTGCCATTCTTGCGGAAATTGACGTTGACCTTCTTGCTATCCACCGCAGCGTGAGTAGCCGCAGTTGCGGCAGTGCATGCATCCTTCTTCGAAGATTAGCGGTTCGCCGCAGTTGGGGCAAACCTGTCCTTCGACCTTAGTACCATCTTGGACATATTTCTTAAGGGCACGTTCTACGCCAACCTTCCATGAGTTGATGGTCTCGCTGTCCATCTGCAGACCGTTAATCATCTTTATCACCTGTTCGATAGGCATGCCATAGCGAAGCACACCGGAGATAAGCTTAGCATAGTTCCAGAACTCTTTGTCGAACTTATACGACAGTCCTTCTACGGTTGTCTTGAATCCTCGCGTGTTGACATACTGGAAGTCGTAGCGTTTCTGACCATCTTCCAACACAGTCTTGATGATTTTACCTTTCGAGACGGACTTAGGCAGCAAGATACCGTCTTCGTCGTCGGCAAGTCCGGTGAAGATCTCGTATGGTCTTCCGTCGAGCAGACCGACGAAGGCTATCCATTTGTCTTTGTTGTTTTGGAAACGTACCACGTCGCACTCGAGCTCTTGCGGACGTTTCTTGACAGCTAATGGGTCGTAGCAATGGCAGTTTTGCTTGTCGTCTTTCTTCTTATCGTCTTTTTTTATTCCTTCGAGCACTCCTGTCCGGCTGCCGTCGCGGTATACGGTGCAGCCTTTGCATCCGCATCGCCATGCCGTCTCGTAGAGCTGTCCGACAAGCTCTTCGCTTACGTCGTTTGGCAAGTTGATGGTGACGGATATCGAGTGGTCGACCCACTTCTGAATAGCACCTTGCATCTCCACTTTCTTGAGCCAGTCGACGTCGTTGGCAGTGGCGTGGAAGTAAGGCGAGGCAGCCACCAACGCATCGAGCTCGTCGGCGGTGTATTTCTTGTCGATGTCGTAGCCATTGATTTTCATCCACTCGAGGAACTTATGGTGGTAGACGATATATTCTTCGAAGCTGTCGCCCACTTCATCGACGATGTCGACATGCACGTCCTTGTCGTTGGGGTTCACTTTTCTGCGACGTTTGTACACCACTTGGAACACCGGTTCTATACCTGACGTGGTCTGCGTCATGAGTGAGGTGGTGCCGGTAGGTGCGATGGTAAGGCATGCTATGTTGCGTCGTCCGTACTTCACCATGTCGGCATAGAGTTCGGGGTCGGCTTCTTTGATACGCAGGATGAAGGGGTTGTTCTGCTCACGCTTGGCATCGTACACCTTGAAGGCACCGCGTTGCTTTGCCATCTCGACCGAGCTGCGATAGGCGGCAAGGGCAAGAGTACGATGTACCGAAACCGAGAATTCGGTTGCCTCGTTGGTACCATAGCGCAAGCCAAGGGCTGCCAGCATATCTCCTTCGGCGGTGATACCCACACCCGTGCGGCGACCTTGCAGCGTCTTCATACGTATCTTCTCCCACAGCTCACGCTCGGTGCGTTTCACATCGTCGGGCTCGGGGTCAGAGGCTATCTTGAGTAGGATCTTATCTATCTTCTCTATCTCGAGGTCGATGATGTCGTCCATCATACGTTGGGCGAGTCCGACATGCTCACGGAAGAGGTCGAAGTTGAAGGCAGCTTTGTCGGTGAATGGGTTGTCGACATACGAATAGAGGTTGATAGCAATGAGTCGGCAGCTGTCGTAGGGGCACAGAGGTATCTCGCCGCATGGGTTGGTGCTGACGGTGCGGTAGCCGAGGTCGGCATAGCAGTCGGGTATACTCTCGCGGAGTATAGTATCCCAGAACAGCACTCCAGGTTCTGCCGATTGCCAAGCGTTATGTATTATCTTCTTCCACAGCGCCGATGCGTCGATATCTTTGATATACATTGGGTTGGCTGAGTCGATAGGGAACTGCTGCCGATACATCTTATGTTCTGTTGCAGCGCGCATGAACTCATCGTCGATTTTTACCGACACATTGGCTCCGGTCACCTTTCCCTGCACCATCTTGGCGTCGATAAAACCTTCGGCGTCGGGGTGTTTGATAGCGACAGATAGCATCAGTGCTCCACGTCTGCCGTCCTGTGCGACCTCGCGTGTGGAGTTGCTGTAGCGTTCCATGAAAGGCACAAGACCCGTAGAGGTCAGTGCCGAGTTCTTCACGGGGCTTCCGGCGGGGCGTACCTGACTCAGGTCGTGCCCTACTCCTCCACGACGTTTCATGAGCTGAACCTGCTCCTCGTCGAGTTTGATGATGGCTCCGTAAGAGTCGGCTTCACCTTCGCAACCGATGACGAAGCAGTTCGACAGCGATGCCACCTGATAGTTGTTGCCGATGCCGGTCATAGGGCTACCCTGTGGAACGATATAGCGGAAATGCTCCATCAGTTCAAACAAGCGTTCTTCTGACAATGGTTCGGGATAGTTGCGTTCCACGCGAGCTATCTCGGCGGCAATACGATGATGCATGTCGTCGGGAGTGAGTTCGTAGATGTTACCCTGCGAGTCTTTGAGCGCATATTTGGTAGCCCAGACGCGAGCAGCCAACTCGTCGCCGCCAAAATAGCGAGTTGCCGCCTCTTGGGCTTCTTGAAGTGTGTAGATTTTTGTGTTCACGGTGATTTGGTATTTTACATTTCTATTGTACGTATTATTTTTCTATTGTCTAACGAGTTACCGATTATAGCAAAATCATCGGTGCGAAAACGACTGCAATATTACTACTTTTTTCACAATATCGCAATAGCAATCTCACCTTACCAACAACATCGGCGTTGCAAAAACACACCAAGTTTACCAAAATAAAACTGCAATGCTTTTACGCACAAAGCATTGCAGTAGAGAGAAAGATATTAAAGTTTCCTAAAATAATTTTTTAGTCTAAATAGCGGTGTTATATTTTTGCTATCTTGGCTAATACTGAATGTTCTCCGTTAGGGCATATCACATCGTATGTTATCTCGTTGTCTTGCACGTCCATATTGATGGTCACCACATCGTCGAGGTACACCTCATGTTGGTAGTTCAAGTCGAAGGACAGCGTCTGTCCTTCCGACCAGTTATCAACAATCTGATGGTTTGCGTTGAGCATCATCTCGAGGTACTTGCACGAGTTACAATGGGAGTTGTAGTCGAGGTCTGAGTAGCGTATTTTGTAAGTATCTGTCAGGTTAAACTGCTGTAGCGGACGCAGACGTGCCGTTTTCAAGTCGAGCAGTTCGTGGCACTCGATAGACAGATAAGGCTCCCGGGCAAACACATTTTGCAACTGGCGAGACGTGAGGTCTATTACAGCCCACACCGAATGGGCTTTGGCTATTGGTTCGAGTCCCTCCGATGTCTTGCGATAGAGCACGAACTCACGAGGACTGAGTCCATGTTTGAAGCCGTTAACCCAAGTCTCGATGACGATGGTGTCGCCTACTGTCGGGACGTAGGTGAGTTTGCATACCATACGGATAAGGACCCATGCTTGGTTGTCACGGAGCAGGTCGCGATAGCCTATCCCGAGGTCGTCGGCTGCCAAGCCGGCTGAGTCGAGCAAGTAGTTCTCGAGTGTGTAAAGACGAAGTCGACTATTAGCATCTACATCTTGATTGTGAATCGAATATTCGAACTGATATTTCATTTTCTTACTGTTAAAATTTTGTTAATTAGATTAATGTGGTCATCAACTGCCCATCAATTCTTTTGTGGTAGACTGCGAAAAACAGAACCGAGTTGCAAAGGTACAACATTTGTATGGAACATAATTGCTTCTTAGTCGTTGGTATTAGGATTTGACTTCAGCCAACGGTCGAGCCAGCGATAGAAGGTGCGTTGCCATAGTATGCCGTTTTGCGGACGTAGTACCCAGTGGTTTTCGTCCGGGAAGATAAGCAGCTCGGCAGACACCCCTCGCATCTTAGCAGCGTCGAAAGCAGCCATACCTTGGTTGGCAAGGATGCGGTAGTCTTTCTCACCGTGTATACAAAGTATAGGAGTATCCCATTTGTCGACAAACAGGTGTGGTGAGTTAGCGAAAGTGCGCTGTGCCACTTTGTTGTCTTTATCCCAGTATGCTCCGCCCATATCCCAGTTGGCGAACCACTTCTCTTCGGTCTCGAGGTATTGCATCTCCATGTTAAAGATACCGTCGTGTGCTATGAAAGCTTTAAAACGCTTATCGTGGTGTCCGGCAAGCCAATATACGGAGAATCCGCCAAACGAAGCGCCCACGCAGCCGAGATGGTCGCGGTCGACAAACGGACGTGAGCAGAAGTCGTCGATAGCCGTCAGATAGTCTTTCATGCACTGACCTCCGTAGTCGCCCGAGATTTGCTCGTTCCATTCCATGCCGAAGCCGGGCAGACCGCGACGGTTGGGAGCAACAACGATATAGTCGTTAGCAGACATCATCATGAAGTTCCAACGGTAGCTCCAGAACTGACTAACAGGTGACTGAGGTCCGCCCTCGCAGTAAAGCAACGTCGGATATTTCTTCGAGGGGTCGAACTGCGGCGGGTAGATAATCCACGTAAGCATCTGCTTTCCGTCGGTTGTGGTTTGCCAAACAGGCTCTACACGTCCCATCTCGAGTTGGTCGTAGATATGTTTGTTTTCGAACGTGATCTGACGGAGAATCCCCATCTGTTCTAACCGTGATTGTGCCATATACTCGTCGGTACGCGGCTGACGAGCCATCTCTACCACTGCACTGGCGAGCGAGAAGAGCTCGTCTGCTTCGCGCATGGAGTGACGTTTGAGGATAAGCATGTCGCCGGTGGAGCCGACAAGCGAGTAGTCGTACTGACCATCGGTGAGCTCGAGTATCTCGCCTTTCATATCCGTCAGATACACATGCACCAGGGCATGCCAGCAACCGGTGAAAGCTATTTGGAAGTTGTCGAGCCACATATAATCATCTACATTGCTGTCGAAGGCTTTCGACAGAAACGTCTTCTCGCCGCTTTGAATGTCGAGGACGAACAGACGGTTTTGGTCGCTTTCGTATCCGTCGCGCTCCATTGATAGCCATGCCAACTTCTGTCCGTCGGGCGAATACTGCGGGTTGGTATCATACCCCATGTTACCTTCAGTCAGGTTGGTATGCGAGCGAGTAGCAAGATTATAGATATAGATATCCGAATTAGTCGACACAGCATATTCTAATCCGGTCTTTTTGCGGCAGGTGTAAGCGAGTTCTTCGCCATTGGGATTCCAAGCTATCTGTTCAATTCCTCCGAAAGGCTTCATCGGGCACTCGTAAGGTTCGCCCTCGAGCACGTCGACGATATTGCTGAGTTTGCCGTCAACGACCTCAGCCACAAACGGATGCGGTGCTGTCTCGGTCCACTCGTCCCAATGTTTGTACATCAGGTCGTCGACCACTCGTCCTGTAGCCTTGTCGAGGTCGGGATAGAGGTCTTGCGTTGTCGGCACCGTCTTCACTTGCGACACGAAGACCACCTTCTTGCCATCGGCTGAGAAACGGAACCCTTCGATGTCGGTCTCGTAGTCAGAGAGCTGACGACGGTCGGTGCCATCGGCTTTCATCGTCCATATCTGTGACGAACCGCTTTCGTTGCTCAGGTAGGCTAACCTGTCATCGGGCAGCCACGCAGGGTCGGACTCACGAAAAGCAGAATGGGTAAGCTGTTTGACGTACGAGCCATCGGTGTTGCACACAAAAAGCTCGGTGTTCGACTTGTTTTGCGCCACCGAATAGTAGGTCACCTGATATGCTATCAGTCCCAAAGGCTCTACGTCGGCGGCTCCTATACGTCCCATAGCCCACAATGCCTCGGGTGTGAGACGCGAGCCTTCTATTTTGATGTCGTTTTTGCCGATGATGTCGGCATCTGACTGCTTGCTGCAACCGGTAGAGATGAGTGCTGATGCCATAATAAACAATAGGTATTTTTTCATAATAAGCTTATATCAAGAGTAATATATCGGAATTTCACTTCTCTTTGCCTTAAGACAAATCAGAGTTGCACTTTCTTTCCTTGGTGAATAAATATACCTTTCCATGTAGGTTTCTGCGTGAAACGCCGCCCAAGCATGTCGTACCACGCGTCGTCCTCGGTACTCATATTTGTGCACCATTTGCCCCAATTGCACAAGTTTGTATCAGCCAAAGGTGAGCCGATAGCGAGCGACGCATATAGGTCGTTGGTGGTATTGGCATCAGCCGTGCCATAGTTAGTGCAGTCGGTGAGCATCGAATACATAGGTGTATTCAGGTAGCTCAATATCATGGGTTTGAAGAAATTTTTATAAGTAAAACGCTCCATGGGCGTGAATCCTTCGGCGGTGACGTCGTCGATAATACGGTCGAAGGCTTGGTCTATCATATCGACGATAAGCTGATAGAGTTTATTGTTTTCGTTACCCTCCGAGACAGTAAGAATGGACAGCACCAACACATCGGCCATATACTTATCGAGCATTTGAGCCATACCTTGCGGTGTGTCCGGCAGCACAGAGAGCAGGTGTGATGCTCCCGGAACGTTCTCTGCCTGTTTCATTATCTGCAGCATACGACTCGACATAGAGTTCACCATCGCATTGGTGACGATAGGTATACGTTTGATATAATGGTCGCGGCTATATATGGCGAAGTCGTCGATGCCCTCAACGCTATTTACTTGACGTGTGTTGACCTCGACGCGGCTTAGGTCATCGGAGAAAGCGAGCCAGCGATATGCCACCGGATAGGTGAGTGTCGAGCCGCTCGTTATCTCGGTCAGACTGTCGGTATGGGCTTTGTTATACACAGTCGAGATATTGGTGATATGCATGTGTCCGGTCATTACGAGGTGGATATCGTGCTCCATAAACACGCGTGCTATGCTGTCGCCTTGCTCTACCGCTGCCGACTTCATCATCTCGGCTTGTCCGTCGAAGTGTTGCACGAGTTGGTGGTGCATCATAGCCACCACCCTTTTGTTGGCAGCCTTAGCCTCGTCGGCGCGGTCGAGCACCCATTGCAGTGTCGATTCACGGAACTTACCGTAGTCGTTGCGATAGTCGGCATCGGCACCCTCAGTTTTCGAGGTGTTGTACTGCCACTGTGTGGCATCGATTGCCAAAAGGCACAGCCCCGGCAGCGGCTCGGCTATATACGACAACGATGCCGTATCTTGCACGTACTGCCCGGCATTGTAGCCAAACGACGAATATATCTGTCGGAACATGTCGGCACTGACGGTCTCGGTTGGTCGTCGCTCGTCGCCATCGAACACGGCAGCCATAGGGTTGCTCACATCGTGGTTGCCAGGTATGACGAAAGAGGGTATGCCGGCATCGAGCAGTCGTTGCAGACCGGCTGCCACATATTCGTGACTCACCTTCTCGCCGTCTTTGGTGAGGTCACCGGAGATAAGAAGCACTTTGGGGCGAAGAGTAAGGATAGAGTCGACAAGGGCATCGAAGATACGTGCACTCTCGACGAGCATCTTGCGGTCGGCATCCACCACCTTGCTCAGTGCTGCACCTTCGCTGACGATAAGCTCGGGCGCCATGACGTGGATGTCAGACAGTAACATGGCTGACTTGTCGGTGTTGGCTAAGGGCAGAAGTCTGACAGTTAGAAAGGTCGAGTCGATAGGGGCTTGGGCCTGAGCACGAACAACATAGTTGCCCGGCTCGAGAAGGTCGAGGGTTGAGAAGGTGCTGTCGGGCGACACTACATCGGCATGCACTTGCATAGGCAATAGCGACACGCCTTGATAGAGATATACATGAGCACCCTCAGGAAGTTGCGAATAGCTGACCTGAGCCGGACTATAAGGGTCAACAATGGTAGGCTCTACACTCAGAGTCTGTGCCGAGAGTGGCAACACTACAGATAACGGCAAAGCCAAAGCACTGAAAACAAGTGTTTTGATATTCATATCTTAAAATTGTAGAGGTGATATGTATACAATAAGAGTACTTCTAAATGTTTTTAGAAGTACTCTTATCAGGTTGTTATTTATTCAACTCTTCGTTTAGTTTGTTGTATTTGTCGAGGTATCCGTCTTTGTCGCGGAAGCGCCAATACAGACCTTTGAGCAGCAATGATATGTTTCTGTCGTCGGGTGCAAGTTGGTGTGCTTTTTCGAAATACGGAACCGATTGGAAGTAGAGGTCAGCTTCTTCTTTCTTGGCAGCCTCGTAGGCTTTCTGGTCGCTTTGGCGGTTTGCCTCATCGCCTTTCATGACAGCTTTGTTATAGTACACTCTACCAATACCTGCCTGTCCTTCAACAAGCTTTTCGTCAATCGAGATCGACTTCTCTAAGTCAGCAAGAGCTTCGTCTAACTTATTCTCGTTGAGTAGCAGGTTACCACGAATCATATAGTACTCGCCCTTCTGAGGTTCTTTCTCGATAGCCTTGGTTAGGTACTCTATTGCCACATCGCTCTGTTTTGAGTTGATGTAGAGGTTAATCAGGTTCTGGATGAACCATGCTTCTTCGGGGAAGCGCTGTATCGACTGTTGGAGCGAAGCCACAGCATTGACGGTATCGTTTTGGTCGATATACGACTGATAGATAAACTCGTTGGCTGAAATGATATCGGAGCGGCTTGCTACAGCTTCAATCTCGGGGGTATTGAAACGCTCGAAGGTAGCGATAGCCTCGGGATACATCTTTGCCATGTATGCAAAACGTGCAGCATAAAGCAGATAGGTGCAGTAGGTGGTGTCCTTAACAAACTGCTGTTGCGTTTTTGGGTCTTGCATCATCGGCAGCTTCGACATGTCGAGATGTTTGAGGAACTCGGTATATGCTCCTTTGTAGTCGCCGTTTTCGTAGAGCGAATAGCCATAGATGATAAGAGTCTGCGCACGATAGTACTCGAGCATCTTGCTGACGATGTTTTTTCTTGTCTTGTTGTCGACTTTACCTTTGGCATCAGGAATCTGCGAAAGTTCGTCAGCCTTAAGCCAGTAGTTGTACGACTCGCTTGTTGGCTTGCTCAAATCAAGGTCAGAAGCCGACTGCTGAAGACTGCGGCGTACCTGATAATACTGGAACTCGTTGTATCCTACCAAGCCTGCCACATACCATGTGTTGGTCAGGTCTTTGGTCGAGGGGTCTTCCAAAGCGGCAGCAATAGCGTTGCGTGCAGCAGCGAAGTCAGGGTTCTCGAGCGAAGAGGACAGACTCTTTGCTTTGTTCACGTTGCTCTTCTGAGCGAAGCAGCCGCCTGCAAGCAAAACGACTACCATCATCATCGTTAACTTTTTCATTGTATTGAATGTTTAAATTGATTACTGTTTCTAAATATTACTTTACAACTATTATGCCAAACTTGGTTGGCACTCATTATTCAGCACTTATTCGTTGGTTTCTTCGGTGCTGTCGTTGTATCCTTGTTCATCTTGCAGGCTCTCGGTGTCTTCGGCACCTTCAGTCAGAGTCTGAGCGTCTGGAGCCGGTTCTTCATCTTTAGGAACGACGCATCCGAACACGAGTGTGTCTTGCCGTTTCTGCAGTTCGATGAGTTTGACCCCTTGTGCTGCACGACCGGTGAAGCGTATCGACTCGATTGGCATACGTATTGCAGTTCCGGACTTATTGATAAGCATGAGGTCGACATCGTCGGTCACGGCATCGATACCTATCAGGTTGCCCGTCTTCTCGGTTATGTTGATTGTCTTCACGCCCTTGCCGCCGCGGTTGGTGATGCGGTAGATAGGCTCACCGTTTTCGTCGTCGAGCATGGTACGTTTGCCGTATCCGTTTTCCGATATCACGAGTATGCTTTCTGTGGAGCCTTTAGCCACTGTCACCATACCTACCACATGGTCGTTGCCGTCGTCTTCGAGCGTGATAGCTCTCACACCTGTGGCGGGTCGTCCCATCGGGCGCACCTTAGCTTCGTTGAAGCGAACGACCTTACCATTGTAGCTTGCCACGAGTATCTCGGAGTCGCCATCGGTAAGGGCGACACGTATGAGCTGGTCGTCGTCGCGCATCGAGATGGCGATGATACCGTTAGCACGCGGACGCGAATAAGCCTCAAGAGTGGTCTTCTTGATGATACCCGAACGAGTGATAAACACGAGATAGTGGTTTTCGACATACTCTTTGTTTGAGAGTTCTTTGACGTTGATGAAAGCACGCACTTTGTCGCCCTTCTCGAGGTTTATCATATTTTGTATAGCTCTACCCTTCGACTGCTTGGTGCCTTCAGGGATGTCGTAGACCTTAAGCCAGTAGCAGCGTCCCATCTCTGTGAAGAACATCATGGTAGAGTGCATTGAGGCGGTGTATACATACTCGATGAAGTCTTCGTCGCGGGCGTTGCCTGCACGTGAGCCCATGCCGCCTCTGCCCTGCTGGCGGAACTCGGTGAGAGCGGTGCGTTTGATATATCCCAGGTGCGAGATGGTGATTACCATGTCGTCATCGGCGTAGAAGTCTTCGGGGTTGAACTCTTCGGCAGCATAGGAAATCTGAGTACGGCGCTCGTCGGAATATTTTTCTTTTATCTCTCTGAGTTCATCGCAGATAACTTCGTAGCGCAGTTGTTCGCTGGCGAGCAACGCGTTGAGGTGTTCGATGAGTTTCTCTATTTCGGCATACTCGTTTTTCAACTCGTCGATTCTCAGTCCGGTGAGTTGCGAGAGTCGCATGTCGACAATAGCTTTCGACTGCAACGAGTCGAGCGAGAAGCGCTCTTCGAGTGCGGCTTGCGCATCGGAGGGAGTATGGCAGGCGCGAATGATACGTACCACCTCGTCGATATTATCGACCGCTATTATCAATCCCTCCAAGATATGAGCGCGCTCTTGTGCTTTCTTGAGTTCGAAACGAGTGCGGCGTGTCACTACTTCCATGCGGTGATTGACGAAATTGGAGATGAGCTGTTTGAGTGTAAGCAGACACGGACGCCCTTTTACCAAGGCTATGTTATTTACCGAGAATGCCGACTGCAGCTCGGTGAACTTATACAGTTTGTTGAGTATGACGGAGGCGTTGGCGTCGCGTCTGACGTCGATGATGATACGCACGTCGCGTTTCGACTGGTCAGAGATGCCCGTAATGCCTTCTATCTTCTTGGTATTGACCAAGTCGGCTATCTTAGCCACGAGGTCAGACTTAACCACGCCGTAAGGCAGTTCGCTGATGATGATTTTCTCTCGTCCGTCGTGCTCGGTTTCTATCTCTGCCTTGGACCGTATTACGATGCGTCCTCGTCCGGTGGCGTAAGCCTCTCGCACACCTGCATAGCCGTAGATGGTACCGCCTGTCGGGAAATCCGGGGCTTTGATATACTGCATCAGCCCGTCGACGTCGATATCGGGGTTATGTATAAAGGCGATACATCCATCGATGACCTCACCGAGGTTGTGTGTCGGCATGTTGGTAGCCATACCTACGGCGATACCGTTAGAGCCGTTGACCAGCAGGTTCGGAAAGCGTGTAGGCAAGACGGTGGGTTCACGCAAAGAGTCGTCGAAGTTGAGCTGCATGTCGACAGTGTCTTTTTCGATGTCGCGAAGCATCTCTTCGGCGAGTTTTGACAGACGTGCCTCGGTATAACGCATGGCGGCAGGGCTATCGCCGTCGACCGAACCGAAGTTACCTTGTCCGTCGACCAGGGTATAACGCATCGCCCAAGGCTGTGCCATACGCACCAGAGTACCATAGATACTCGAGTCGCCATGGGGGTGATACTTACCCATCACCTCACCGACGATACGAGCCGACTTCTTGGTGGGTTTGTCGCTGGTGTTGCCCAACTCATTCATTCCGAATAACACTCGACGATGCACAGGTTTGAAACCATCGCGCACATCGGGCAAGGCACGACTGACGATGACGCTCATCGAATAGTCGATATACGAGGACCGCATCTCCTCGTCGATGTTCACTTTGATAATTCTATCGTTATCAATCATAATTATTTATATTGAGATTTATAATTTTCGTTACTTTTATTGCATTTTAACCAGCCCCAACAGGCATCGGCATTACGGCTCTTGAGGTCTCCCTTA
The DNA here is from genome assembly GCA_946185835.1 of uncultured Bacteroidales bacterium. GTDB lineage: Bacteria > Bacteroidota > Bacteroidia > Bacteroidales > Paludibacteraceae > Colicola. Next base: position 11,150 of record CAMHKW010000024.1, on the reverse strand, counting down.
AAATCGCGCAAAGATACAAAAAAAATTCGATAGACGCAAATATTTTTGCATCTAACGAATTTTATATTGTTTTTCGACACCCTGTCGGTAATCATTGCCTAATGCCTAAGAGTGCCGGAAAATCGCCTTTACGCCAAACTCACCTGATTCCGGTAAATTTGTGCGTTTGTAACGACAGGCGCCACCACGGGTGCCGGAGCACATATTCTATCACCTCATCGGTATTGAGCATTGAGCAAGGTTGCAGGTATCTGTATTTCGCAGGCACAGACATATATTTCTCTACATCTTGCCCTTGATACACCACTTTCAGTTCGTCGACATGCTGAACCTGCAGCTTTGTATTTTCTTTTGGCGAACATGTCACCCAGTCGACGCCTTCGGGTAGTGGTCGGGTACCGTTGGTCTCGATAGTGACAAACGGCACTATCCGATGGAGAGCGTCTAACAGCTCTGCTGTCAGTTGCAGCGACGGCTCGCCGCCTGTCAGCACGACCATGACAAAAGCATCAGCATGGGGGGAGTTCTTGAGGTCAAATGGTAATAATCGACTCACCTCGTTGACAATCTCATCCTCCGTCATCAATACATACTTAGAGAAGTCGGTATCGCAAAAATCACAATGCAGGTTACATCCGCTAAAACGGACGAACACGGCAGGAGTGCCTGTGTAATGCCCCTCGCCTTGAAGAGAATAGAAAATTTCGTTGATCTTATAACTCATCCCGTTCGTAGATAGCGACATTACCCTCCGACTCTTGCACCGACACCTTATAGCAGTTTTTCACATGGTCGCAGATCCATCGTGCAATATTTTCTGCCGAGGGGTTGACATCGAGCACATCGTTGATATACTTATGGTCGAACGTATCTTTCACCACCCTGTTGATATGGGTAAAGTCGGTGACCATGCCATCGGAGTCGAGTTCGCGTGCTCGGCAATAGACTTCGATAATCCAGTTATGTCCATGCAGGTTCTCGCACTTGCTCTCGTATGAGAGATTAAGATTATGCGCTGCCGATATCTCTATACGTTTGCGGACGTAATACATTATGCTATATTATTTTACGAATTTATATATACACTTCTCGAAGTACACCTCACCCGGGCGCAGAACCGGCGAGGGGAAGGTGGGGATGTTTGGCGAATTGGGGAAGTTCTGTGCTTCGAGGCATACGGCTGTCTGCACGTCATACTGCTTGCCCGACTTACCTATATTCTGCTCTACCCAGTTGCCGGTATACACCTGCAGTCCGGGCATGGTTGTCCACACCTCCATCGTGCGCCCTGCCGCCGAGAGTCGGGCTGCGAGTTCCGGTATTTTCTTAGCGCCTTGCTTGCGTAGCACGAAGTTGTTGTCGATGCCGCGACCGGGTGCGAAGAACTTATCGTCGATACGGTCGCCGATGCGGACAGGCTGACGGAAGTCCATCGGAGTACCATCTACTGCCGCCACCTCACCGGTGGGGCAAGCGGTATCGTCGAACGGCGTATATTGGTCAGCAAAAACCTGCAAGACATGCTCTTTGACATCACCGTTGCCTTCGCCTTGAAGATTGAAGTAGGCATGGTTGGTAAAGCCGAGGATGGTAGGCTTGTCGGTTTTTGCCTCGTAGGTTATTGCCAATGCTCCATCGCGCGTCAACTGGTATGTAACATACACATCGAGGTTTCCGGGATAGTTCTCTTCGCCGTCTTTCGAGCGATAGTGCATACTCACCGAGTATCGCGTCTGCCCTACCACTTCCCACACTTTGCGGTTGAAGCCCACGTTGCCTCCGTGCAGGTGATTGGTGCCGTTGTTGACTGCCAATTGGTACTCTTTGCCGTCGAGAACGAAGCGCCCGTCTTTGATACGGTTAGCATAACGCCCTATTACAGCATTGAAATATGTCTCTTTCTGCTGCCACTCTTCGAAAGTAGAGAATCCGAGAACGACATCAGCTTTGTTACCTTCTGCATCGGGAACGACGAGCGACACTATCTTGGCACCGTAGTTGGTTATCTGAGCCGTCATACCGTCTTTGCCATGCAGGGTAAAGAGTCTGACGCGCTGTCCGTCGATAAGTCCGGTGAATGATTCTGCGTTAACCATATATCTAAGGTGTTTTATGCTAAGTAATGCTTATAATTCGCGTGCTCCGTCGCTTATCTGTGCGACATAGAAGTCGGGATGTATGCCTGTTATCTGTTCGTAAGCACGCCCTACCTTCTCTTTGAATTCTTCGATAGCTTCGTCTCTTACGAGCGATACGGTGCAACCTCCGAATCCGCCGCCTGTCATACGTGAGCCGAGTACGCCGTCTATCTTCCATGCCTCCTGCGCCAGGGTGTCGAGGTGCAAGCCCGTCACTTCGTAGTCGTCACGCAGCGAGACGTGGCTCTGGCACATGAGTTTGCCGAAAGTGACGATGTCGCCTGCCTTCAAGGCTTTCACTGCATCGGTGGTACGTTGCACTTCTCCTACCACGTGGCGGGCACGACGGTGTGCCACCTCGTCGGTGATGGCTGACTCTATCTTCTCGAACTCAGCTTCGGTAAGTTCGGCGAGGTTCTTGAGGTCGGGACGCACGGTGCGCAGCTGCTCAAGAGCGAGATGGCACTGAGCGACGCGGTCGTTGTATGCACCCGAGTCGAGTTTATGGGGTGAGTGGGTATTGCTGATTACCACCTTGATACCATCGAGTTTGACGGGCACGTGTTGGAACTCGAGAGTATCGCAGTTAAGGAAGATGGCATGGTCTTTCTTGCCCCATGCGGATGCGAACTGGTCCATGATGCCGCAGTTGACGCCTGCGAACTCATGCTCCGAGAGCTGACCTATCTTAGCGAGTTCGGTGCGGTCGTATCCGGTACCTAATAACTCGTTGAAGGCGTATGCTGTTACTACTTCCAAAGCTGCCGACGACGACAGTCCGGCACCGGCAGGCACGTTACCCCAGATGAGCATGTCGTAACCCTGAGTGACAGCATGACCACGCTTAACGAACTGAGCGATACAGCCTAAGGGGTAGTTAACCCAATGGTTCTTTGGCAGAGGTGTAGTGAGAGTGTCGAGTTGCAACTCGGTCACCTCAGGCATATTCAGCGAGCGGAAACGCAACACCTTGTCGGCATTGCGAGCCATCAGCAGGTAGGTTCCGAAAGAAAGAGCACACGGGAAGACATAACCTCCGTTGTAGTCGGTATGTTCACCTATAAGATTAACACGCCCCGGCGAGAAAAACACATGTTCTGCCTCGTGTGAGTAAGCTTGAGCAAAAGCTTGTTTCAATTCTGTTGTTGTCATGGTATTATTATTTTAAGTTATTTTTGAGTTGTAGGGACAGATCTTGTGTCCGTCCGATTTTATTGGGAGCGCCGGTTCCCAACCGGCGGAATAAGACAATGCAGGAATCAGGAATCGGGAATCAGAAATCAGGAATCAGGAATCAGGAATCAGGAATCAGAAATCAGGAATCAAGTTATCTGTTGGCATACATCTTCTCGTAGTAGAGTTGGTAGTCACCCGAGGTCACGTTGTCAAGCCATTCTTGGTTATCGAGATACCAGCGTACCGTCTTCTCTATTCCCTGTTCGAACTGCAGTGAAGGCTCCCACCCTAACTCACGCTGCAGCTTCGTCGAGTCGATAGCATAACGCATGTCATGTCCGGCGCGGTCGGTAACGTAGGTTATAAGGTCAAGGTCCTCGCCTTCGGCACGAGAGAGCAAGCGGTCGACAGTGAGTATGAGTACGCGAACGATGTCGATGTTCTTCCACTCGTTGAACCCGCCGATGTTATAGGTCTCAGCCACTTTCCCTTGGTGGAAAATAAGGTCGATGGCACGGGCATGGTCTTCTACATATAGCCAGTCGCGCACGTTTTCTCCCTTGCCATAGACGGGCAGCGGTTTACGATGTCGGATATTATTGATAAACAGCGGTATAAGTTTCTCAGGGAACTGATAGGGACCATAGTTGTTAGAGCAGTTGGTAACGATAGTAGGCATTCCGTAGGTATCGTGGAAAGCTCGAACGAAATGGTCGGACGATGCCTTACTTGCCGAGTACGGCGAATGAGGATTGTATTTGGTCGTCTCGTAGAAGAAATCCGTGCCATAGGCGAGATGGTGCTCGCCCGATGATGCCTTGGTGGTAAAAGGCGGCTTCACTCCTTCAGGATTAGTGAGTTCGAGAGCTCCATACACCTCGTCGGTAGAGATATGATAGAACCGTTTGCCCTCGAAGCCCTCAGGCAGCGACTCCCAATATAACTTGGCAGCCTGCAACACGCTAAGCGTTCCCATCACGTTGGTGCGGGCGAAGGTGAAGGGGTCTTTGATAGAGCGGTCGACATGACTCTCGGCAGCGAGGTGGATGACGCCGTCTATCTGCTCGGTTTGAAAGAGAGAATAGATAGTATCGAAGTCACAGATGTCGGCACGAACGAACTTATAGTTAGGTGCCGATTCTATATCACGAAGATTGGCAAGGTTACCGGCATAAGTAAGCTTGTCGACATTGATAATCTTATATTGCGGATATTTATTGACAAACAGCCGAACCACATGGCTGCCTATGAAACCGGCACCGCCGGTAATGAGAATATTCATATCGTTTCTATAATTTTCACGATTTTAGTACATCATTGTCGGGTTATCGGTCTGCTCGGTCGGAGACGTTGTCTTCTCATAAACGTAGATAGTGGAGTTAGTACTATTTCCGTATGAGCTGCCCATTGCCCAACCTGAGCGTGCTGCTGACACTAACTGGCTTTCGCCGCCCGACGACTTGACCAGATACGATTTAGGGTCTGTCCACTGATTGATACGATCGTATGACTGACTGAAATACAGATATTCCTTCTTTTGTGACATCGGGTAATATCCACCACGCTCGCCTGCATAATAGTTGGCAGGTATATAAGTATAGGTCGTCACTACCTTCAGATATACGTATCTGCCATTGTCTACACCCTGGTAAGTGTAGTAGTTTTCCCCTTCGTATTTAGTTCCGGTAGATACTCCGAACGAGGTGTTCAACCCGCTTGACGCCTTCGAGGAGTTGCCGTCTTCGTCAGAGAAATAGCAACTGCTCTTGCCGTTTTGGAACGTGAGATACACATATTCGGTGGTAGCTTTCGACTTCACGCCCGTCTGCTTGTCGACCGTCGACACAAGCTTATAGCAATAGGTCTGAGCATAGAAAGGCATGCATACCAATGCCATAAGTAGCAGTAATAGATTCCGTTTCATCGTAGTTATCGTTTTATTCTTACTTTCTTGCCGGTGCCATTACACGACGAGCATCTACCCCATCGGCACGACGGGCATTTCATCTCCCCGCCGGTATATATGGCGCTGGTATGCCCTGAGCCATGGCATATAGGGCAGTTGCCTGTGCCATAGCACGAGGGGCAATCGTAGTATTCGGTTTGAAGCCCCGACCGTTGGCTCGACGAGGACGAAGAGCCTGTTTCCGGCATGGTGGCGATAGGCACCGTGACGACAGGCACTGTGGTCATAATCTCAATCTGCTCTTTTATCTTCTTATGATCAGAGGCTATAAAACCGGAAGGCGCCACCTTTCTTTTCAGAATATAGGTGACTCCTGCCTTGGTTTTGATATTGAGATGATTATAGTCCGACGAGAAGAAATAGTCGGCTTCGCCGTAAAACGCCTTGCCACTGTATACATATATATTATTGGCAAAGTTGACGTAACGCAACACTCCTAAGCTCTGGTCGTTGCCTTCGTTGTCGGACTCGTAGCAACTGTTTTGCGTAAAGGTATAGCACTGCCCGTCACCCGACTTCTCTTTCCTCACGCCATCGTTCCCCACCTGAGCCACAAACTCATAATAATAGGTGCGATACTGATAGACCTGAGCTTTTGCGCCGAGCGATACGAGCAACAGCATCAGCAATACTATGTAGTATCTTCTGTTCACCGTTTAGTCTGAGAACTTAGCGCCGATAAACTCGCGATTGAGGCGGGCTATGTTAGCCAAGCTCACCTGCTTGGGGCATTCGGCAGCGCAAGCGCCGGTGTTGGTGCAGTTGCCGAATCCGAGCTCGTCCATCTTAGCCACCATCGCCTTAGCACGACGTTTAGCCTCTACGCGTCCTTGCGGGAGCAGTGCAAGCTGGCTGACCTTAGCTGCCACAAAGAGCATAGCCGAGCCGTTTTTGCAAGCGGCGGCGCAAGCACCACATCCGATGCAAGAAGCGGCATCCATTGCCTCGTCGGCAGCAGGCTTGGGGATAGGAATAGCATTGGCATCAGGCACGCCACCGGTATTTACCGAGATGAAGCCGCCGGCTGCCATTATCTTGTCGTAAGCCTGACGGTCGACCATAAGGTCTTTGATAACAGGGAAGGCATGGCTACGCCACGGCTCTACGGTGATGGTATCGCCGTCGTTGAACTTACGCATGTGAAGCTGACAAGTGGTGATTGCCGAGTCAGGTCCATGAGGATGACCATTGACATACATCGAGCACATACCGCATATTCCCTCACGACAGTCGTGGTCGAAAGCAATCGGGTCTTTGTGCTCGCTGATGAGTTGCTCGTTGAGGATGTCCATCATCTCAAGGAACGATGCACCTTGGAAGATGTTCTTGAGTTCGTAGGTCTCAAAATAACCTTTTGCCTTAGGTCCTGCCTGACGCCATACGCGGACCTTGATATTGATGTTTTTGTCCATTATAATAGAGAAATACTTAGTTTGCCATTGAGATGCTGACCACAGACAGCCGACAATGTAGAAAAACCGACATTCCAAAGAATAATCCACATTGCGGCGCAAAGATATAAAAAAACTTTCGAATATGAAAATTTTTCGAATATATTTTTTTGACAGGTCAGACAGCTTCAAGCTATTGCCGTCAACAAGCGAATAGAAAAGCAACATTTATCAATCAGAGCTATGCACTGCCACTCGGCACAAAAGACCTGCCCGACTCACTCAGGTGCCATGCAACAATGTGTCCCTGATTATTGTCGAATAAAAAAAATATTGTACCTTTGCGCCACTATTGAACAATCCCAAGCTGCAAGCGCTCCGAACAAGCCTTAGTCTTATGTCTATCTTTTTGCTTATCATATCACTTCCGATGTTAGTAAGCTGTTTTTGGGCAGTTTATTTCTTTCTCCATTGGCATCAGACAGACCATGCGGAGCAGACCCTTGCCGTATTCTTCCTCTCAGCCTTCTTGCTCTACACTTGCCATTATCTGTATTTCTCCGACAATTCCGCCCCGGCTCTTGAGACGCTTTACTTTACACAGAACCTGCTGGTCTTCCCATTGTTCTACCTCTCTATACTCTTCCTCACCCACTCGCATCTGCTCAAAGCCGAACTCATACCACTGTTTCTGCCTTCCGTCATAAGCCTCATCGGGAACTCAACGGGCTACTTGTTTCACATTGACGGGCTTGTCAGAGCCACCTATCTCTTCTCGCGTATATGCTTCATGCTGACCGCGATATATGTATGGGTGCGCGGACTCTTCAAACTTCACCGCTACTCACACGAACTGAGCAACTTCTTCTCCGACAACCGCGAATGGACGATAGGCGATTTGAAGATATTGTTGCATGTGTTTGGCATCATCACCGTGATAGCAGTAGTGCTCAACACGTTGGGTAGAGAATATTTCTCTGACAGCACTATTGTGTATATCCCGGCAGTGCTTATGACTACCACTCTCTATGCCTTAGGCTATGTCGAGTCGAACATCTTCAATCAAACGCCCCGACTCACCGACAGCCAAAGAGTCGATTTCACTCGGCAGTTGCAAGAAGATGAATTAGAGTCGGAGCAGCTCATGCACGGTGCCATTGCGCCCATCGACCAACCTAACGAGTCGGACGAAGCTCTTATCGGAATAAAATATAACCTCGAACAACTAATGGAGCAAGAGAAACCTTATCTCAATCCTTCGCTCACCCTTCCCGAACTCTCTGCCATGCTCAATACCAACAGGCAATATCTTTCAAAGGTCATCAACACCTTTTATAATGTCAATTTCTCGACCTTCATCAATACATATCGCACCAAGCACGCCAAAGACGTCCTCGCCAACCCCTCACTGAGCGACAAAGAGGCACTGCTTGACGCCATCTATACCTCAGGGTTCCAGAACGAACAGTCGTTTTACCGCATCTTCAAGCAGCTAACCGGCACCACCCCTAAAGAGTACCGGAAAACACATCTTCAATAAGCACTTCTTTTTGCCCCAACGCTTGCATATATCGCAAAAAAAATAGTATCTTTGTGACGGGATTTTAAAATATGTGACCATGTCAGAGATTCAGAAGCATCAGGCAACAAATATGATTCTAACGACCGATTTGCAGCAAGCCGTTCAGGTTATTAAAGGAGCCATTCAACGTAGCCAAGCTCGTTCGTTGCAGCATGTCAATAATGAGGTACTTTCTTTGTACTATGGTATAGGACAGTATATTTCCGAGAATACGCGTCATCATTTCTGGGGCACAGGGGCGCTGAAGACAATCAGTGACCAGTTACAGAAAGAGATGCCCGGTCTTACCGGTTTTGGAGAAACGAGCCTTAAGAACATGCGTACATTCTACGAAGAATGGAGCGAATATGTAAATCGTCAACCGGCAGTTGACGAATTGCCTATTGACGAAACGGAACTGCTTGTTCAAATTCGTCAACCGCTGGGTGACGATTTGAATTGGACTGATTTTCTTCGTGTTCCATTCACGCATCATGTCATCATCTTACGTAAAGTAAAAGACTTGGAAGAGCGTGCTTTCTATATCCATATGTGTGCTTCCCGGGCATGGAACAAATATGCCTTAGAGGATTTTATCAAACAGGACTTGTACAAGAATCGAGGTTCTCTTCCCTCTAATTTCACAGAAACGATTTCTGACACACGCTTGGCGATAAGAACACTCAAAGCGTTTAAGGAGAATTATCTGCTCAATTTTATCAATGCAGAAGATCTCTATGAGAATGAAGAAGAACGTAATGAACCCGTTTTAACTTCTAAAATTGTTGAGAATATCCGTGACTTCATCTTACGCTTCGGTAATGATTTTATATTCATTCAACCATACTATCGTATGGTGATAGGAGGTGAAGAAAAATTCATCGACTTGTTATTCTTTAATCGTCAATTGAATTGGAATGCTTTTTGAGAAAAAAGCAGTACTTTTGTGCGCTCTTTTGGATAAAAACACCAAAACAGCGGTTTGCCGCCAAACAAAAGCTATGCTTCAAACACTAAAACAGTATATCAACATTATATATGTTTTCCCTTATCAACAAAGCGCCCACTCGCGAGAGTAGGCGCTTTGCTTTTGTGATAGGCCACAGATTATCATATCATACGGTCTCCTACGGAGGTCTGGGATATGATATTGTGGAGTATTACCATTCAATTCTGGAGAACGTCTTGTCTTCTTTGAACGCATAGAGAATACTTACGAGGCCGTTTTTGTTCTCTTCGTACCACTCGGCCACTTTTCCTTCTGCGATAGTAAAGCTGACCGCGTCCTCGACCTCGGCCACATCCGATACCACGTAGTCATCATCATCTACTACATAACCCGTGACTTTGTAAGTGTATGCTCCGGCAAATGCCCGCATCGTGTTCACGTCCTGACCTTCTTTCACTTGCAGCAACACGCGCATACCCAATTTGCAAGGAAGCTTAGTCCTGACTTTCTTCTCAAATGAGCCTTCGTCTGTCACTTGCTCGCTTTTTACCTGACCATCGGCATCGTAGTACTCCACCGTTACATCAAAATAACTTCTGATTTTTGAGTTGGCCCTGAACTTGTAAGTCATCTCTGCTTCCAACTTCTTCTCCGAAGTGGGCGGGTTAACCGGCTTGTTGCAGGAGGACAACAGGTACATCATTGCAGAGCAGCAAAGGACGGCTGCAAGCATCATCATAATTTTCTTCATAATCATAAAATTTAATAAAACTAATATTGATTTTTTCTACTTAACATCATCATTTGTCTTATTGTGTAGTCTATTATTAGTAACACACATGCGCGAATGGCTGTAGAAATCAACCCATCCCGACACCCGCTCCGCCATGCTGTAATGTGTGACTAATAACTGATTATTAGGGCGATTACAACGTGCGCCGACGCAGCGTGAGACCTGATAATCAAAACATCATGCAAAGGTAAAGCTTTTTTTGGAATTGTGCAAATATTTATCCGCACTTTTGTACTAAATTGCATTAAATTACGGACAAATTCAAACTCTCATCCTCCGCTGTGCCAACCAAATATTTGTTGTACCTTCGAGGACACCGACACGGCAAGCCGTCCCACCTCGAAGCTACGCTCGCATCCCTGTCACCCGCGTGGCAGGGATTTTTTTATATATCGAAAAATGGCTATCTGTAACGAAAAAAGGAAGATTTGTACGATTTGAGAGTCGAATTGTACGATTTGCGAATGCTTTTTCATAAAAAAGCAGTAACATTGCAGGCGCTTTCGGAAAAGAACCATATTCAGATTTGTGTGTGCAATCCAAATTGTATAAAAGGTTATTTCTTACCGCGAAAACTGAATAGCACCTATCCTAATCCATAAGATAATAACCCTATGCAACTGATTTTTGAAAAAACATATACCGCAATAACTAAAATTTCAACATTTATGAGACGAAAAATTCTACTCACTTGGCTATTGGGATGGCTGATGGTTATGCCGATGGCGACGATGGCACAGGAGCCGCAGGAGCAGGACGCAAGCACATTGCAGAATGTGGTAGCTATCTACCCGGTGCAGGGAGAGCGGGTGTTGTTCTCCTTTGCAAGCAACCCCGAACTGAGTTACACGGCTACCGAACTGGTGATCACCACCGCCGGAACCTCTGTGCAGTACGCCATCAATCAATTGCGTTCCGTGAAGTTCGAGAAAGCCGAGATAGCCGACGGAATAGATGAGATTGAGGTGCCCGAGCACTTCCTTTTCCGCGACGGACAGATCGTCATTGAGCATGGCACGCCGGGATCGAAAGTGAATATCTACAACGTGCAAGGCATGTTAGTTTCCCAATACAGCTTAGACGGCGAAGGCAATGCCGCTATCTCGACCCAAGGCATGACGGGCGTCTATATCGTCACCAACGAACGTTTCACCTTTAAATTTGCGCAACAATGAA
>CAMHKW010000023.1 GCA_946185835.1 uncultured Bacteroidales bacterium | reverse complement strand
TTGGTTGGTTTGGTGCTAAGTGGAACACCATGGATTGCCTATTTTAATCAAATTTATATAAGTGCCTTAGCTTTGACATTTATAATATTTAGCGTTTGCACTTATTTCGCAATAAAATATATTAAGTCTTAACTTTACTTCTTGTACACCTTATCCACCACCCCGGGTGTTTCTATAGTTCCTCCGAAATTCATCACGCATATTCGTGAGGAGTTATTTTTTGTAGTGTACTATCAGTCGGCTTCTTTGCAACATTCAAGAATTTGTATCTTTAGCGACATAACAAAACATAGAGTGCACATGCTGATGCACTCTATGTCAGTTTTCTGATTGTTATCTAGTCTTTTTACTTGCTTTAGGCGGATTGTTAGTTTTGATGCCACCGCTCTTGTTGGATGTGCCATTCTTGGTAGGGAAACTTTAGAATGGGGAAACAAAAGAAAAACATTTTGCCATTTCTGCTTTTTTCTCTAATTTTGTGGCAGATATTCAAAACCTCTGCCAATGTCTGACAAGAAACCCTTACATCCCGAAGAGAAACCTATCTATGCCGCCGAAAAGCCTATACATGACAATCGTCCGTTGTCGTTTTCGCATCGGCGAAGCACTTTTCACGACTACCATAGTCTCGGCATCTATCTTATCACCGTTTGCACCGCTGAGCGGCAGCCGTTGTTAGGCTCGCTCGAAGGTAACAATCCTGAAAATGCCTATATACAGCCCACTGCGCTTGGCGAGGAGGTGTTGCGTTGCTGGAACAACATCCCCACCTTCCAACGCGAAGCGGCAGAGAAGAAAAGCCTCAAGACGGGTACACCCTGTCGCCGCGAGATAAGTCTTATAGCACAGCAACTCATGCCCGACCATTTTCACGGAATCATCTTCGTTCACGCAGAGATGGACATCGCCGTAGGCGAGGTCATCCGCGGTTTTATGATAGGCTGCACCAAAGCTTACAACGCGGAGTTAGAGGGCTCGGCGGAAGAAGGCTCGGCATATATGCCGAGCGTAAAACAACCGCCAAGCACACAACAACCGCCGAGCGTAGAACCGCGCAAGAAGCCCCTCTGGGAGAAAGGCTTCCACGACCGTCGCCTCACGCGTGAGGGACAGTTGCAAACGATGATAGACTATGTGCGCGACAACCCCCGCCGTCTGTTTATCAAGCGACATTACTCAGGGCAGTTTGCGGTGATGCATGGCATCGTCTATCAAGGACATACCTTCTCTGCCGTGGGCGACCTACGGTTGCTCGACTTCCCGCTTCATGCTGCACATGTGCGCCGCCGTTTCTCGGAGCAGGAACGCCGCGAATATATGAACGGCTGCATCCTTGCAGCAAGGAATGGCGCGATGCTGATAGGCGCGTATATCAGCGAGTACGAGAAGCAGGTGCGAGAGGTGGCGTTACGCGAAGGCTGGGCTATTATTCAACTATGCAGAGACGAGTTTACGAAATTCTACAAACCCTCAGGCGACCTCTTCGATGCCTGCGCAAAAGGGCAAGTGCTACTGCTGCACGAGGAGACACCGACAACAAACAACACAGAGGGCTCGGCGGTAGAGGGCTCGGCATATATGCCGAGCATAAAACAACAGCCAAGCACACAGCAACCGCCAAGCACACAGCAACCACCAAGCACACAACAACCACCAAGCCACAAACAGCCCCTTAACCCATACTGGGAAAGCCAGCGCAAGATCCGCCGCGAAGAATGTGTGGCACTCAACGAATTGGCAGAAAGTTTAGCCGAGAATTCGAGCAGGGAATAAAGACAGTGTTAAATTAATAGAGACAGCATCGCTGAATAGCTTTGCTGAAGGAACAGAGACTGCATCGCCGAAGGAATAGAGACTGCATCGCTAAATAGCTTTGTTGAATAAATAGAGACTGCATCGCTGAAGGAATAGAGACTGCATCGCCGAAGGAATAAAGACCGCTTATTCTTATTATAAATAAACAATATTGCCGTAAATTTTGTTAGTAGAATATTTATGAGTATCTTTGCGAGTTAAATCAAAATAATGATTATCTACAATGGAAAAACCAGTAAGTGCTTTCGTCCCTAATTTCCTGCTCGGAGTGGCAGGAGGGATTCAATATCTAAAACTAAAAAAAGCCTCTCGCAATCCTCGCAAGGCAAGTGAACAGACTCTGCGTGGCATACTAACCTATGCTAAAGACACTGAGTATGGCAAAGAACACCATTTCGCAGAAATCCTTGAGGCTAAGACCGATGAAGAGCTGTATGCTCTCTATCAGAAATATGTGCCGGCACAAGACTACGAGAACCTGCGTCCGTATATCGACCGCCATAAGAACGGCGAAGCCAACATTCTCTTCCCCGGCAAACCTATCATGTACGCCACCACCAGCGGCACTACCAAAGAACCTAAGTGGATCCCCATCACCAAGGTTTACATGGACACCGTCTATGGCAAGATGACCAAAGTATGGCTCTTTAACTTCATCAAGAACAAACCAAAGGTCTTCACCGGAAAGATAGTGTCTATCGTTGGTAAAGTGATAGAAGGCTATGCACCCGATGGCACCGTCTTCGGCTCCGTGAGCGGCGTTACTCAACGCGACTGCCCTAAGTTCGTTAAGAAACTATATGCTTCGCCTGCCGATGTGTTCTCTATCACCGACTATACCGCCCGCTACTATACCATCATGCGTATGGGTATCGAGCGTAACATCACACTTATCGTTACCGCCAACCCCTCGACCATCGTCGAGATGCAGAACAACGTTAACGAATACTACGACAGTTATGTAGAAGACATCGAGAAAGGTACACTCAACGCTTCGCTTAATATCTCGAAAGAGATTCGCGATGCCATCCAACCCTACCTCAAACCCAATCCTGAGCGTGCTGCCGAACTGCGTGCTCTGAAAGAGAAATACGGGCGGGTGCTGCCTAAGCACTATTGGCCCAATATGCAGATCCTCAATACCTGGAAATGCGGCAATACCAAAGTATATCTTGATAAGTTCAAAGACTCGTTCCCCGAGACGATGCTTCATCAAGAGTTCGGCTATTTCTCGTCAGAATGTCGTTTCGGACTTGTGCTCGACGACACCAACAACACCGTTCTCTTCCCACACATGCATTACTACGAGTTCATCGAAGAGAAAGACCTCGAGAGCGAGAACCCGAAGTTCTTGCAGCTGCATGAGCTTAAAGAAGGCAAGCGCTATTGCCCCTTCGTGACCACTTATGCCGGTCTGTATCGCTACAACATGAACGACCTGTTGGAGGTTGGACCATCGTTTGAGAACACCCCCACCGTTCACATGATACAGAAAGTCAATGGCATCGTCTCCATGACCGGTGAGAAACTGCATGAACGCCAGTTCATAGAAGCAGTGCACGAGGCAGAAGAAGCTCTAAAGATGCCCGTACGTTTCTTCGTAGGTTTTGCTGACCTCGACATCTCGGCTTACCATTTCTACTACGAGTTTGCCGACCTTGCTACCACGCAAGAACAAGCAGAACAGTTTACCAAGAAAGTAGACGAGATACTGCAGCAAATCAATATCGAGTACAAAGCCAAACGTGAGTCGTTCCGCGTGAAAGACCCTGTTACGCACCGTTTGCAGAAAGAGTCGTTCGAGACCTTCAAAGCACAATGTATTGCCGAAGGAGCACGCGACGGTCAGTTCAAGATGAACCTGCTGATGCAAGACGAGAAACGTCATGCTAAGTTCAAAAAACTGGTAATAGAATAATCTTCTGATGGCAGCGTTTGATGCCATCATATTCATAATACTCAAGCAGAGAGTGCATCAGCATAGTCTGATGCACTCTCTGCTTTGTTTTCCTGTTATAGGAAATCACTTAGGTGGGTTGTTGTCTCTTCCGCCACCACTCTTGTGAGATGTGCCATTCTTAGTTGGCCAACCTCCGGGTCCTTTTGCCATAGTACTAAATGATTATAGTCACTCCATGCGGGAGTACGCTGTCTCTCTTTCTGAAAGACGGTGCAAAGATACGGCATCCCGGGAATTTAACTTTCCGAACTTTCCCAAATACATATTTTTTCTGCTTTTTCTTCGGAAAATTTGCAGAAAAAAACAAAAAGGTGTAACTTTGGAGGCGTTATTGGAATACAGGCAACATGCTTGCTAATTTATGTTTATCATCTAAAAACAAAAGATATGAATACTGTTGATAACACCGACTTCCAAAACGGTATGGAAGAAATGACCGACTCGCTCATGGCGATGTCGATGGAGCAGATACAAAACGAAGTAATGGCGCAACTCACTGAATTTATGGTTGCCCTGCTTGGTATCCCCTACGCTTTCTCACGGAAAGAGACTCTCAGCGGCGAACAGCGATTAGAGCTCAAAGAACTCATCGAGAGTGGCTACTATCAGTTGTCGGAGGATATGGATTGGGACAGCGATGCTACCAACCAAGAGATGTTCGAGATGAAAAAGATGATGACCGAATATCTGCCACAGATGTTAGAACGTATAAATGCTCAACTTCCTGCCGATAGGCAAGTGGCGGCTTCAGATGTAATCGCATGGACGCCTTCTATGGACGAACTACTCAAGATGCTATCCGACTGCTCGTTCGATGGCATCGAACTACTCAGCGCCGTCTATAACAAGTCACTCCGAGAGCCCTTCCTACAAGGTATGGCAAGAGCCGGAAGACGGCAGATGGGAGCACTATGGACACCCGAATTAGAACTGATGTCAAAGCGTCTGACCGGCTTAGGGTTCGGAATGATAGAATGTGGTTGCGATATAACGTATTCGTTTGCCAAAACACAACATCTCCCTCTGCCTGAGCCGTTTGTGAAGTTGCTTAACAAAATTACCGAAGCCAAAACCGCTCCGACAGTTGCGGCAACTCCCCCTACTCTTTGCGAGCTACTGCACGTGCCGGAACGCTACCGACCACTCATCGAACGCCAACACCTCACCGAAGCCGAAGCTATCGACAAACTGCTAAAATACATTGCAACAGACCTGCAACAACATACGCAACGAAGTAGCAGAATAAAAGGTATCATGTCGGCATTGGAAGCAGAGAAATGGATTGCTTGGAGCGAGATCGACCGCCGAACGCAGTTCCGACTCTTGCGAAAAGCCTTCAGCGAACAGCTCAAAGATGGTTTCAGCGAAGATACCTTCCGCAAAGAGGGCATACGCGAGCAGAAAGTAGCTGACGAATTCCGAGAGCAGATGCGAATGTTGTTTGCAACTGATTAACTATCGCGACAGAAAATGTTTTCTATTAAAATACGAGATTTCTAACCCGAAAACCGAATGCTATCGGCTCCCCACTACCATATTGGAGCCACAATTACATTCTAATGAAATGGGCTGCTGAGATGTTTCACGAGGCAGAAGATAAAGGTTTTATATTGATGCCGGTTTCAACAGTCACCGACAACTGGAACGACCTCACGCCAGACATCATTCTCTTCACCCAAGACCATGACCCGCTAATGATAATGGAGATTACCACTCACAAAGACCTGCGGCGTAACTTCAACAAATGCCTCACACTCTTTGCTCGATTCCCACAAGCTGAGTATTTTGTGTTTGACTACGACAAAAACATTCTTTATCAGTACGATGCGGAAAATAACGAGTGGCTGACTTCTATAGACTACGAACTCGCATCTGTATATTTCGACAAACCTATATTAGACTATATTTATCTATAACTACAAACAATCAGGTTAAAATAAAACTGACATCTGCACTTGCGCCGACCGGCAGCAAATGCAGATGTTTATCTATAAAGACCTAACGAATTAGCTAATTCTGAAAAACCTCAAAGCTTCCATCATTGTATAAAAGAATAATCTTTTGTAAATCTTTCGAAGCGGTGGTAAGAGATGCAGCACTTTTTATAATTGTCTCTTCAGATATATTATCAAGAATAGGAGCGTTCTCAGAGGTTATCTGTTTCTGATTCGAAATAGCCTTAACGGTGTGCGTGTTATTTGAGCTCTCTTTTTGCACTGTAGAAACGTTATCGTTACTATTGCTGACATTCGCGATACTAACGCCTTCGTCATCAACCTCACTATCGCTAAACGGCAACGACTGCTGCCTATCAACAAGCAGTTTTTCTTCTGTCAGCGGCAACTTCATCGGTCCTTTACCCATAAACAGCCAATCCGACGATAGTGCAGGAAAGGCGGTTTTTATCTTTTGCAACAAGTCCAGACTGGGTCGGTTACGCATCGAGACGATATTCGACAATGTGCTCGGCTGTACACCTATCAGCTGAGCCATCTGCCGAGCCGTCATCTGTTCCGACTTCAATAGGTTTATGATTCGATAATTATCTTCCATTTTTGTGCGTCATACATTTGTGAATTTCGATGCAAAGATAATAAATCCTTTTCACATACACAAATCTCTCCTCACTTAAAAAATTCACACTGCAGCGTTCACGAAACACTATACACAACTTATCAACAAGCTATTCACAATTGTTAACTATCAATACCTTACGCTTTTTAAAATTAGTTTAGATTTTAGGTACTATCCATAGATTATCAATGAAATATATACTTAATCAACAATTAAAAATGCCAACAATGGTCCCCTTTAACCAATGTAGGCATTTTTATATCTTTATAAACATTAGATATCATTTATAAATAGCTGATATTTACTATTATTTTTAAGCAGAATAAATCGGTGAAAACTGGCATTTAAGCTTCAGTTCACGCTTGTGAAGACACTGCTATAATCATCCGTAATCGACACCCTAATGCTATATGTATCTTTTGTGAAGATGCAATATATTCACACATGTGTACGTGTGGCACTATGTTTTAATTGTGAATTATTCACACTTGTGCAGTTTGCTCCACTCTCTGCTATTTTCACACTATAATTGTGCTTCCGCGGATGATTCCCTACTCGTGTCTTATGTGGCTGCAAAGATAGTTTGTTCGAATCATCACTGCTCATTCATCAGTCCTATATGCAATATTATACAACTCTACCTAAACATATACCTACTGTGATAATAGAACACACAATCTCATACCCGACTCCATTCATATCTAAGATAGCAAAGAGACGAGTCGAAGCCTCGTCTCTACGTTAGAATGAAAAGACGAGTTGAAGCCTCGTCTCTACGTTAGAATGAAAGAGACGAGTCAAAGCCTCGTCTCTACGTTGCCATGAAATAGCTTGCAACTCTTGAGTATGGAGTAAGCGTCTGCGTTTGCTCTTTCTCTAACGTTTGTTTTATTCTGCTTCGTAGATTGTCGGATCGTCGTAACCGGCGATGACAAATGCTTCATGCCGTTCTCGACATGTCCCGCACTTGCCACAATGTGCTGCACCACCTTTGTAGCAGCTCCAAGTAAGCGAGTAGTCGATACCGAGTTTCATTCCATGCTCCACTATCTGTGCTTTAGTGAGGTTGGTATAAGGCGTTAATAGTCTGACACCATTATATGTCCCCTCTTTTATTGCACCATCCATAGCACTGACAAACGTTGGTCTACAATCCGGGTATATGGCATGGTCGCCTGCGTGATTAGCAAGCATCACATTTTGCAACCCGTTGTTTTCTGCCATACCGGCTGCAATGGCTATCATTATGCCATTACGAAATGGCACAACCGTCGAGTGCATGTTCTGATCGTCGTATTCGCCTTCCGGAATATCATTGGCACCACTCAGCAGTGAGCTTTTGAAATACTGTTTTATAAACTGAAGGGGTATGGTGATATGCTCTATTGCAAGTCGTTGACAATGCATACGTGCAAACTCTATCTCTTTGCTATTGTGGTTGCTACCATAATCGAACGAGATGGCAAGAGCAATACGGTCGGCATATTCATATAGCATGGTGGTAGAATCAAGACCACCCGACAATACCATGATTGAGTCTTTCATTTCGATGCAAGTTATAAAATCAACGGAGCACATTATTCATCTGAGCCAACAGACGCTGCTGCTTAAGTGCCTCGTGTTGCTCGTCAGCATAGTTAGCAAAGGGATAGATGCTTATTCCACCGCGCGGAGTAAAAATTCCGGTCACCTCTATGTACCGAGGGCTCATCAGTCTGATAAGGTCTTTCATGATGATGTTTACGCAGTCCTCGTGAAAGTCTCCATGATTGCGGAATGAGAACAAGTAGATTTTCAGTGATTTCGACTCAACCATCTTTTCGTTGGGGATATACGAAATCACTATTTTCGCGAAGTCGGGCTGTCCTGTTATCGGGCATAAAGACGTGAACTCCGGACAGTTGAACGTTACTAAATAGTCGTTTTCCGGATGTTTGTTTAGAAAAGTCTCCAAAACCTCGGGGGCATAGTTGTCAGGATATTGTGTGTGGCGCCCGAGCAGACTCACACTATCCATTTCTTGTTGTGTACGCATAGTTTTCAGTTTTTTAGATTAAGGAGGAAAAACAATAGCTCCTCAAAAAAAATAATGTTATTTGTCATTAGCGAGTGCAAAGTTAGCACAATTTTTGCAGATGAGAAAATATCTAACTGATTTCTTAACTAATTCAGCTTTGTACAATGACTCGAGCACACTACATATTCTTTGCTCTTTCTTTGTTATTATTAACGATAACAGCACCTTACGCTCATTCTACCGAATATTGGGGACGTATCATCGACGAAAGCGGTCGTCCTGTATCATTCGCCACAGTATACTTGCTCGACGAGCCTTCGGTCGGCACTGCCACCAACAACGATGGTTCTTTCGTGGTTTGGACCTTCCGACCTGACACGAGCAAACTGATTGTGTCGTTTGTCGGTTACGAGAAACTGGAGCTTCGCCTCTCTGACCTCTCGCGTGAAGATACCACAGCCATAGTGCTTCGCGAACAACCCATTGCATTAGAGGAAATGGTTGTGGCTGCCAAGCCGCAGAAGCAGAAAAACAAACGCAAACAGATGGCGCAACTGCTATACAAAGTATATAATCGGATGCTATACGACTTCCCGGATGAGCCTGTTAAGTATCATGTGGTCAGCGACGTACGTATGCTATCAGAGCAGCAACCATGGGGCATGGAGCAGATGATAGCCAACGTAGTGTGCCTGCCGGGAGGCAGCGCTTCCGGACGCGACTCGGTACAATTCGCAGGTGAGCTTTGCAAACGTTTCTTCGACAGCCGTATCCGAACGAGAGCCAACGAGATATATGCCGACGACGAGTTGCCCGACAAGATGCGTGACGCAGCATACGCTGTCGACTCAGGCGTTGTCGTGCATCAGGCTCTATGGGCGATAGGCGACGTACGCTACGACTTCGAACAGACTATGAACGACTTGCGCCATTGGTCGGTTAGCCAAGAATCCGAACATGAGACAGTGCTCACTCATACCGAATCACACAACTACTTTGGAATCTTCAAGTATGTCGTTCGCCGTAACTACATCGTCGACTCCGAGACCTACTCTGTGCTGCGTTTTACGGAAGACGGAAGCGCACAAGTCAGCATACCCTTCGGCTATAAGCTCAAAGGCATCTATCTCGATATGCTCAATATCCTCAATATGGACAACGAAAGTATCGAACGTTTCCGTCTGCGCCGCGCCAACTCTACAGTACGTCTTAACACCATCTACCATCGCGTCGACGGCAAGCTATGCATCCTCGAGAAGAACATGATAGCCGATGCCACACTCACAAGTACCAAAAAAGTCGATATCCCTATCAACGTGAAAGCTACTCAGCGTGCCACCACGACTCAAAGTCGAGGGGTGCAACCGCTGAGTAGCTCACAACTTACCAGACGCGTCGAGCGCCAGAACGTAAGTATATATTAACTACTTGAGTTTATATATCATACGTACGGTAATACGCGCTTTTTTCTCCTTCGAAGAGGTGTTAAAAGCTCCGCCATATAGGTATTCGTCATCACCATTGACATCGGTAATTTGGAATACACCAAGGTTGGCTTGCGATGCCTTGCCGAGTTTGGCGCCCGCATTGTTGACGATGTTTTCAGCTCTGAGGCGAGCGTCTTTCGAGGCTTTCTCGATAAGCTGAAGCTTCAGGTCGTCGAGTTTGGTGTAATAGTAACGAGGTGAGTTAGAATCGACATCGACACCTTGCGTTACCAGCGACGATATCTCACGCGACACCTTCTCTACTTGGTCGACGTTATTAGAGGTAATCGAAAACTCCTGGCTCAACGCATATCCTGCAAAACGCGAACCTACGTAGTTACCTGCTTCATAAATAGAAGTAAACTGCTTGTTGACATTCACGAACTCGAATGTCACTTCATCATTTGAGATTCCGTGGTTTCTCAGATACTCAGCCACTTTAGCCTGATTACGTTCGATTTGTTTGTAGCCCTCGACTTTGTCGTAGGCATCAACGCGGATTATACCCGACCATACTATCTGGTCGGAGGTGAACGTCTGCTCACCCAGTCCGGTAACAGAGATAGTGTCACGAGAACGGCCATAGTAAGTAATGGCAGCTGACAACACGATGACACTGATAATAATGCTCAATCCGATGATTGAATACTTCAAAATGTCTTTCATAATTGTTGAGTTTTAATTGTTTATATAAAATTGATTGACTTCACATTTCTCTATTATCTTATTCGGTCGGCAGCTCTTACCATAGCTTCGTCGCGTAAGATACGTCTAACCGCCATCATCGTAAGCACCAGACATACTAATGGTATAGCAGCCCAGATGGTGACATACCAATCTACATTGAAGTTCTGCTTCTCGAACCATACGTAGGTAAAACAGATCGCATACCAACCTAAGCAAAGAAAGGCATTCACCAAGTTCACGCGTGCTTGCAGTATGCGCTTGTTATACAGAAAGATGTCTACTGCAGCTATCAGCGGTATTGCAATAGTTATCACTGCAAGCGGCCACTCCGACAGAGGTTTTAACGAGCCTTCAGTCAAGTTCTCGGGATAGACATAAGTCACCGGAGCAAAGAAACATAGCAGTGTGCCAAGCACTACTACTATAAAAAGATAAAGGGTTTGAATACGTTGAATCATATTATTTAGTTATTTAAAGTTCATTTAGTTGTCTCTGGGTACGTACGACGTTTTCCGCTTTTTCATTGTCGACTTAGCACTTAAGCAGCCATATCCGTTTTCTATGTTACTGTAAATCTGCACTCCGCTTTCAACTCCGAATTCACTGCTTATGTCGTTCATTATATCTGTTATCATCTCTACGTAGTCGACAGCATAGTCATTGGTTCTCTCTTTTTCATAGCTATTAGCGTCGTTATCGTCGGCTCTACCCATGTACGCCATCATCGAGCTGTAATTGAGGTAAGTATCTTGCGTCCATGCTTCTACATTAGCCTCTGTTAAAAGTTGATAGACAGCTGTTTGTTCGTTAGTGCGCGGACGAATATTGAAGTTGAAGACAAACTCTAAAGTCATGCCGCTGGTGCCGATAGCCGATGCCGGCAACAGCAAATACGAGTCCATCGGGTAGTAGTTGAGTTTGTTCGAACGCAGGTTAGCTCCTTCACCAAACACGGTGTTGGCACTATGAAAAGTCTGCGATAGAGCGGCAGAGTTGCTTTGAGCGTAATAACCACTCGTATAACTCGTTACCCTACCCGACAGCGAGATTGCTATCATGTCGGTGGATGCACCCTGATAAGGACTCAGATCGAGTTCTACAGTATATACACCATTGCTATAGTCTTGACGAACAATAGTATAGTCGACAGTCGTAGGTATCACTTGCACCGCTGAGATGGTGTCATAGTCGGAATGTGAGACGCGCATTGCCACCATATCTCCGGACTTGAGTTTTATGCCGGTTGCCTTATAGCAAGTCGAATTACGAACACTATCGTAATCGGCTGTCATCGATACCCATGCCGGGCTATTGAGCTGATACTGTATTTGGGCGCCATCAATCACGCCTTCTTTACTCGCCTTATTGCCACCATTATAGTAGCCTTGTGACGAATACTGCGAGTTATCTAAAAAGAACCGCGAACGAGTCAGATAAGCATGTATCTCTGTCTCACCTTCATGCAAGGTCGAACTGAGCACCAACTTCGGAGCCGTTACCTCTCCTTTGAATTCAACCTCCGTCTCGCATGACAACAGAAGGCACGATATTGTTAATATATATAATATGCGTTTCATAATAGTGTGCTGATTATTAGAATTTAAAGGTATAACTCAAACTCGGCAGTATCGGAAAGATAGTCACTTTATATAACTTTCCGCTATATTCGTCGGGATAGAGCAAAAATGGGTTCATACTGTTATAGACGTTATAAACCGAGATGTTAACCACATGTTCGGCATTTTGCCAACGATGATGCGGCACGTGGAAGTTAACGCCAAGGTCAAGTCTATGATAGTTAGGCATCTGGTAGTTATTACGTTCCTCATAAACATCGATACGTCTGCCATAGCCATAGTCAAAATATCTCTGCAAAGCAAGAGTAGCCCAATTGCCGGAACTGAAGATAAATGTACCGGACACATCGATGCGTTTGTTAATCTGGTACTGCATCGTTATGCTAAGGTCGTGTTCGCGGTCATACTTAGCACGAAACGGTTTGCCATAATTAAGTACCTGACCCTCACGGTTGAACTGACGCATCGTCCTGCTCCATGTATAAGCCACCCACCCTGTCAGGTTGCCTATCTTACGCTGAACGAGCAGTTCTACACCATAACTCCAACCATTACCCATGCTAACCTTGTCTTCCCAACCTGTCGACGAACCCATAAACGTTGCCCCATCTTTATATTCGAGCAGGTTCTTCATATATTTGTAGTATCCCTCTACCGTCAGCTCCACCTGTCCGAGTATGTTGTACGTCAGTCCGGCTGCCGCTTGAAGCGAACGCATCGGGTCGATTTGCTTTGTCACGGGTACCCAGAGGTCGGTTGGCAGTGACACACTCGAGTTACTCAACATGTGTATGTATTGCGACATATACGAATAGCTCGCCTTGAATGCTAAATCGTTAGTAATGAGAGCTCGCAACCCAAGTCGAGGTTCAAGCGACGGATATACCTTACCACCTACGAAGTACAGGCTGCCGTGAAGTCCGTAGTTTATTCGCAGCCACTGTAGCGGGGTATAAGTATCCTCGGCATATAGCGAGACCTCATGCGAATTGACCAACTGATTTGAGACTGTCGTGTCGATAGCCATACCTTGGCTCACGTTCTCTAATCCTGCCATCCGAAGCGATGACACCTGCGGATTAAAACGATGGTAGATATACTGACCACCATAGCGGACATCATGACGAGGATTGGGAGTGAACTCGAAGTTCGACTGCAACGTCACGTCCATGATATTCGAATGGTACGACATCTCCTCGTCTATAGTACTAATAGAACCGGTTTCAGAAGAATTAGTAGTGGCATTCAGCGTCTGACGAAGGTTATAACGATAGCGCGTAAAACTAAGTTGGGTGGTAGCAAACATCTGCGAGTTAAAGCGGTGCTCCCACGATGCCGCACCAAGCAGGTTGCCCCAATTCCAACCTAACCCCATCTTCATCTTATCTACAGTGCCACTCATGTTTTCACGCTCCCGATAACGGATATATATCTTGTCGTCGCCCATATAAAACGAAGCTGACAACTTGTCATTATCCGAGAAACGATGTGTTATCTTGGCGTTTACGTCGTAGAAATAATAACCCGACAAAGCCGAGAAGTCACCTTGACTCTCGCTGCTGGAAAACATCGCCATCACAGGAGCAGTAAAAAGGTCGGCGTAGGTTCGACGTGCAGAGATATTAAACGACGTCTTACCTTTTATTATTGGACCTTCCACATTGGCTTTGGCAGCTATCAAACCCACTGTCACATTACCATGATACGACTGCAAGTTACCATCGTTTTGACGAACATCGATAATCGACGACAGACGCGAACCGAAGCGAGCGGGGAAGTTACCTTTATACAAAGTCACGTTTTTAATGGCATCGGCATTGAACACCGAGAAGAAACCCATCATGTGATTCACACTATATAGCGGCACACCATCGAGCATTATAAGGTTCTCATCCGGTCCTCCGCCTCGAACATACACACCTGCCGAACCTTCCGTCCCCGACTGCACACCCGGAAGCAACTGTATGGCTTTCAGCACGTCAACCTCACCTCCCAATGCAGGTATACCTTTGATCTGCTGAACCGGAACCTCTACTACCGACATCTGAGCCGACATCGGGCCACTCACCGACTGACTACCCACCACCGTCACCTCCGAGAGCTGCAAGTTACTCGTAAGCGACACGTTGATAAGAGTATCTGATGTCAGAGATGCCGCTATAAACTCTGTTCTATACCCCACATAACTCACCCTCAGAGCGGCATTGCCACGAGGCAAAGTCAGAGTATAGAAGCCACTGTTGTTGGTCACCGTTCCATACCCCGACACCGTATCAAGCAAGGTCGCACCTATCAGTCGCTCGCCCGACTCAGCATCAGCCACATAACCATTGATGGTCACGCGCTGAGAGTAGACTAACGAACTTACAACTACGCTTAGCACTATAAAAAGGACTTTCTTCATTACTTTTGCATTTGGAATTTAAATACTAAATTCATTAAGGTTATTTCCTTAACTTATCAGTGCAAAATTAGTGTAAAGCTACAATACCAACAAATAAAAGCGTGGATATCTCTGTTTTGTAAACACCTAAGCAACAACCAATAGCGTTGATACGATGTGGATAATAACTATCCTACTCAATCAGCGACACCGTATTTTGACGCAAGACGTACTTCTCGCCTGTAGCAGGACAAGTCGCGTTTCCGTTCTCGTCGAAATGCAGTTTCTCACCATGGCGACTAACCCAACCTATCCTTCGAGCCGGATTGCCAACCATCAATGCGAAGTCAGCTACGTCGTGTGTCACCACCGACCCCGCACCTATCAGGCAATATGCACCGAGCGTATTTCCACATATAATGGTGGCGTTTGCACCCACCGAAGCACCTTTGCGAATCAGCGTCTGACGGTATTCGCACTTGCGCGACACCGCCGAACGAGGATTTATCACATTGGTAAACACCATACTCGGACCAAGAAACACATCGTCTTCGCATACCACACCGGTGTAGACCGACACGTTGTTCTGTATCTTTACATTTCTACCTAACACCACATCCGGCGACACCACTACGTTCTGCCCGATATTACAATCCTCACCTATCACGCAACCTGACATGATATGCGAGAAATGCCATATCTTGGTACCCTTGCCTATACGGCAACCCTCGTCGATATACGACGACTCATGTACAAAATAGTCTGCCATAATTAGAATAGTTTGAGTATATCATTAAGGTTGGCATATAGCACTAATGCCATCAGAAGCCAGAAACCTATATTATTGGCTATCTCAAGGAAACGGTCCGAAGGTTTGCGGCGCGTTATCATCTCGAAAAGCAGCATCAGCACATACCCGCCATCCAGTCCCGGTATCGGAATGATATTCATAAAGGCAAGTATGATGCTCAAGAATGCCGTCATCTGCCAGAATGCTGACCAGTCCCACACCGACGGGAACAAACTGCCTATCGAGCCGAAACCGCCAAGTGACTTAGCACCCTCTTTGGTGAAGACCAGCTTAAACTGCTTAACATAGCTCACCAACACATCGCAACCATACTTGATACCGGCAGGTATCGACTCCCAAAATCCATACTCCACCTTCTTGGTTTGCAGATAGTTGTAAGGACTCTTCATATACACCCCGAGACGACCCTCATCGCCTATAAACGCACTGAGCGTCAGCTGCTCACCTTGGCGCCAAAGGGTTATATCTATGTTTTCGCATGCATGTTTGGCGAGTTCGGCTTGCACATCTTGCGCCGATGTGGTAGCTATACCATTCACAGCCACCACGCTATCACTGCTCTGCATGCCGGCTGCCGCAGCCGCTGCACCATCAACAACCTGGTCTACCACAAACGGATAGCGATAGTCTATCATCCCTTTGCCGGTTGAAAGCACACGTTGGTCGATATCGTCCGACAGACGAATAGTTATCGTATCGTAGGCTTGCGCCGAAAGCAACTGAGCCGAGACAGGACGCAACACTGTCACTTCGTGCTTTCCTTCCACTATCGTCCATTCTACAAAGTCCTTCGTCGTCTCAGGCACCTCGCCATTGATACTGAGTATCTTGTCACCATTGCGGAACCCTTCATCAAGCATCACTTCAGAGAATTGCATACCGTAAGTCGCATTCTGCAAAGTCAGGTATTCTTCACCATTGGTGAACATCAGCGCTGAATAGATAATCAGTGCTGCCACGAAGTTTACCAACACGCCACCTATTATAATAGGTAGTCGTTGGTATGTCGGCTTTGCCCTATACTCCCATGGTTGCGGCTCCGATGCCAGTTCGCCGGCGGATGTCGTCTCGTCAACCATACCGGCTATAGCACAATAGCCGCCGAAAGGCAACCAGCCGATACCCCACTCCGTGTTATCAGGATAACGACGCCAATCGTCCTCGGCAAGCTCCGAGAGCTCTTGCTCGGTCATCGGACGATAAGTGGGCTTACCCTTCTTGTCGACGATAACCTCACCTGAGGCATTGCGGTTCTCTACCATACTCGGCTCAACATTAGGGGCAAAGAAACGGAAATGCCAGCGACCCCTGAACTTCTTGGCACGGAACAGCGAGAAACTCGGATTAAAAAACATATAGAATTTCTCGACACGAACCTTAAAGATGCGAGCGAAGGTGAAGTGACCCAACTCATGAATCACAACCAAAAAAGACAAAGACAGTATCAGCTGAAGAGCTTTAATCCAAAATGTAGACATTAAGATAAAATTTTTAAAATACTAAGATAGATAGTAATCAGTATTCAACAACTACCGATAACCGAAAATTGTTGAGGTTTAAGTGCAATATACAAATATCGTGCAAAAATAATCAAAATTATTTACTCTCGCAACATATATTTTGCAAGACTCAAAAAAAAACACTACTTTTGCACTCCTGACTAAACTCTCAACACTAAACTCTCAAACACCAATGTACGCCCTCATCACCGGAGCCTCTTCTGGCATAGGCAAACAATACGCCACCTTACTTGCCAAGCAATATCACTACGACCTCATCCTCATCAGCAATCAACAAACTGAACTTGAACAGCTTGCCAACACGCTTGCCAACGACTACCAGGTTCAGACACGCACTATCTGTTGCGACCTATCGACAGAAGGCATTGCCAAAACCATCTACGAGCGCTGCCAGGCTGAGCAACTCGAAGTCGAAGTGCTCATCAACAATGCAGGAATGTTCTTCTGGCAACCGCTAATAGAACTACCTGAGAGCAAGATACATACCATGCTCATGCTACACATGGTCACGCTTGCCGAACTCTGCCGTATGTTTGCACCTCAGATGTGTCAGCGAAAGAAAGGCTATATCCTCAATATGTCGTCGCTCACAGCGTGGATCACTATCCCCGGCATACAATGTTACAACTCAACCAAGGCTTTTGTGCTCAGCTTCTCTAAATCACTGTGGTACGAGCTTAAGCCATACGGTGTAGGGGTGACAGTACTCACACCCGGTGCCATCGACACCCCACTCTATGGTCTCGACGCCAACACGCGCAAACACTTGGTACGTTGGGGTATATCTCTCCCGCCCGAGAAGTTTGCAGGCATCGCTCTCAAACGCATGTTCGCCAAGCGTAAGAAAGCCATGCCCGGATGGGTTAACCATATTGCCACACCCATCATAGCACATCTGCCCGACTGGCTCGTCTTCGCTGCCATGAAGCGATTTCCGCAATACAAAAACATACCCCTCTGATGAATAACAGCCACAAAACATATATCTTAGGTCCGTGCAGTGCCGAGACACCACAACAACTGATGGCGGCTGCCGACATCATCACTCGCACCTGCCACACTTGTGCTATTCCGCTAAGCGACATCTTCTTCCGCGCGGGACTATGGAAACCGCGCACCAGTCCTTATTCTTTCGCAGGTGTGGGAGAAGAAGGTATCGAATGGCTCCTAAAAGTCAGAGACCGATACAAACTGCGCATCGCAACCGAAGTAGCCACCACACGACATCTCGACCTCTGTGCACAGGCGAGCTTCGACGCGATATGGATAGGTGCTCGGACCTCGACAAACCCTTTTATGGTCGACGAGTTAGCCTCACATCTGCAAACACTCCGACAAACAACAGGATGGCAGCCGGTAGTCATCATCAAAAACCCCATCACGCCCGACATCAAGCTCTGGCAAGGAGCGACACAACGCTTTCTCGACAAAGGCATTAACTCTATCATCCTTTGTCACCGAGGGTTTAGCAACTTCACCGACAGTGTGCTACGCAATCAGCCATTGTGGTCGCTTGTCATACAGATGCGCCGACTCTTCCCCACACTGCCTATGTTATGCGATGTCAGCCATATAGCAGGCAAACGCGAACCTATACCTATCCTTGCCGACCAAGCTCTACAACTCGGACTCGACGGACTCATGATAGAGGTGCACAACGCCCCCGAACAAGCGCTTTCCGATGCACAACAGCAGCTTTCTGAACTGCAACTCACATCTCTTTTCAGAGGCCTGCAACACGTCGAGCTACACACGACAGACGATAGGCTGACAGAATACCGACAGACACTCGACGAAATCGACAACCAGCTATGGCTGCTTATAGCTCGAAGACAAGACGTCTCGGCTAAGATAGGTGACTTAAAACGACAACAAGGACTGCCCATTTTCCAACCCGAACGACTCGAACAGATTCTCTCTGACCGACTTAAGTGGGCTCAGCGAAACGACATCAGCGAAGAATGTGTGAGAGCTGTCATCGAAGCACTGCACTCCGAATCCGTTCGCCGACAGATAATACAAAACACCGACAGCTACTAACTGTCGGTGTTTTATTATTAAGCCTTTCGACATCTCGTGATCTCGAAATCCCGTCATCTTGACATCTCGCGCCCTATCACAGCCCTATCTGCCAGTCTTTGGGGTACTTCACGGTGTACGACACCATTATCTCGCGTGCCTCGCCTGGTTCGAGATGGAGCTTATATGTCAGTATTCCCTTTGCATTATCTACGTTATCAGCAGGTGTATTCTTATCTGATAAACTTACGGTTATCTGCTTGTCTGACGACACCGGGAACTGCTCTTTCACCACCATGTCGACAGCTATCGACTTGTTGTTACGAACCGTTATCTTATAGCCGTTGCTAACGCGTATCTCCTGACCTACAGTTTTTTTTGCGGTGAAGTCCTCTACTTTCTCACGTTTCACCGACACCTGCTTGTCGTCACCTAAAACGAGCTGCAGCTTCTGGTCGGTTGTCGACGATTGCAGATAAGTCTCGCCATAGAATGTACCTTCGTAAGTGACAGTAGCCGTGCCATCCAACAGCTGGAGCTTCTGCCAGTCTGACACTTCTGCTATCAGGTACGACGTCGGGTCGAGCTTCGGAGCTGCCAAATAGGTGTAGTTCACGTCGTCGATAGTCTTCTCAAGTAGCGCTATCGTCTGCTGCTTGCCGTTGCCAAGTATAGTATAAGGTAGGTCTATAGCGTACTCCACCGACAGGTCTTGCTCGTTGGTTTTCACATAGTTCGATATCGTAGACTCTGCCATCGCATCCTCTTCTTCTACTGCCGTTCCATCAAGGTCGTCAGCCATTGCCATCATCATCGGCATTGCCACCTTCGACGCACTGGCAGCGTATGACTTATTATATCGCCGCTGTTCTATCTGACGCAGATACCACGTCGAGAAGGTCGGAGCCGTCTTAGTGCTCGAGGGCTCGTTAGTAGAAAGGGTCAGCTGCACGTTGTCCCAGTCCAAGCCGGTCGTCTGAGCCACCTTAGCCTTCATCACAACCTTTATCGGAGCATTCAGCTTCTCAACACGCAACTCATACGATGGCACCCATGAGGCACGAGGTGTGAAGTACTGTATCTCAGCGCGTATGGTGGCTGTCTTCTGAGAGTTAAGGTTGAGTCGGAGAATACCGGTCCGACGCGCGCCCTGCATGCCATCTTGCTTGAGCTGACGCTGCAAGCGGCTGATGAGCTCCTTGGTCGCGCTGATGTCGTTCTCAGTCTTTACCTTTTCTGCTTGTAAGGCTCCGAAGCGGGTTTGGAAATATCCAAGGTTTTTCTCTATCGTCTCCACCGTGATATTCTGTTGCTCCACCTGCATGCTGTGGTTCAAACCAAGCTGCAGCAACTCCTGCATCTCGGTGTTGGTCGACAGCTTCTGCTGCAAATCCTGCAACTTACTCTGCGCTATCTTTAGCGAGTCGGCAATAGGCTTCACCGAACGCGACTGCTTGTCGGCTGACAGATAGTCGATCGAATACTCATACGACGACACTACCACACCCGCACCGAGCTTCACCTGCAAACTATTCTGATTGATAGCAGGACTCAAATTCTCAATTACAACTTCGTTGTCACCTTTTTGCAAGGGCAACGACACCGTTTGTGTTAGCTGAGCACCATTCAGAAAAACGGTTGCACTCTTAACCTTGGCTTGTTGAGGCGTCTGAGCCAAGGACATGGTCGACACCATCGCAAAAGCCACTACTGACAATAACATTAGCTTTTTCATAGTGATTATTTGTTTTCGATAATTAAATACATAAATACACCATTCCCACCATTCTCACCATTCCCTTTTATGCACCATTTGCACCATTTTCCACCCGCGACTACCGAGGCAAAGGTGAGAGTGCAAAAGTTGTCACTATAGGTATTCAGCTATCTCTTTAAGGATATGCTCTGCGGCATGTCCGTCGCCAAACAGAGGCGGGAAAGTGACTTGACGATTGCGTAGCTGTTCGTATGAGTTCAAAATCTGTGCCACATTGGCGTCAGCCAACAAGCCTGCTCCGGCTTCTGTGATTTCAACCCACTCTGTCTGAGCACGTAAGATAACTGTCGGAGTGTTATAAAAGAATGCTTCTTTCTGCACACCGCCCGAGTCGGTGAGAACGACAGCGGCATGGCGTTCGAGCATGATGATGTCGAAGAACGAAGCAGGCGGAATGATATGTATGTTGTCGCAACCTAAGAGCTGTCGGCGAAGCGCTTCTGATATATTGGTGTCCAGACACTTGCGTGTGCGAGGGTGCAATGGTAAGACTATGGTCATACCGCTGTCGGCTATGCTCAGCAGAGCCTCTACTATAGCTTGCAGACGAGCAGGTATATCGGTATTGTTATCGCGGTGTATGGTAGCAAGAACGAACTGACCATCCTTAAGACATAACTCACGCAATATAGTGCTTTTCTGCTCTGCTAACGACGAGAAATACATGCTGTTGTCGTACATCACATCTCCGCTGAGCACCACCCTTCGCTCTTTGTCATCACGAAAACGAGCTTGGCTGTCGCACAGGCCCTCGTGCCGCAGGTTGTCAACTGCCGTCTTTGTCGGAGCAAAGAGTATCGATGATAGATGGTCGCACACTATGCGGTTCTGCTCTTCGGGCATCTGCATGTCAAACGACCGCAGTCCGGCTTCGATATGAAACACCGGCACATGCAACTTGGCAGCAGCCACAGCTCCCGCCAACGTGGAGTTGGTATCGCCATAAAGCACTACCCCATCGAACTGCTCATTGCGCAGCACCTCTTCGATGCCGGCTATCATCTTTGCCGTCTGCTCGCCATGCAAACCCGAACCGACATTAAGGTTATAGTCGGGTTCGGGCACGCCTAATTCGGCAAAAAACTGCCCTGACATATTGTCATCGTAATGTTGACCGGTATGTAATATCTTCTCGGATATTTGTGCGAATGGTGGTTGTTTTTTATTTTTCCTCCCGTTCGCTATTGCTCTCGACACCGCTGCTGCCTTTATTATTTGCGGACGAGCACCTATTATAGTAAGTAGATTTATCATGATTGTTAATGTTAGTTAATATTCTCTAAGAGGTCGGCTATTATTGTATTGGCATCGCCCACTTGTCTGAAATAGCTTTGGCGTCGCTGTTGCCATTGCTGTTTCTGACTTTGCTTCGACATGTCGTCGAGTGCTGCCAGCACGTCTTCGAAGTCGGCGATATTGCGAAGCAGACCATATTCTTTCTCGAGCACTTTGAAGTTGGTCATGTCGTGTTCGCCTACAAACGAATTAGAGCGAATTGCGGGTGTTCCTAACAAGGCTGCCTCGGTAGCCATGGTCTGCGAGTCACCAAGATAGAGGTCGGCGAAAGCTAAAGCATGGTGCATCTTAGCGGCCTCAATGGGCAGTCGGCGCTCCAAAAGGTCGTCGGGTAGCTGCCGTTCTGACGAGACATAGACGTGCATACGCGAGTCGACAAGGGACACCATCCGGCGTATCTGCTCAAGGGTAAAGCCTTTGTTGCCTACATCGTGGTTGGCAGTCCACCCCACAAAGCGGAAGATGGCGTATGGTCGTTGTATCCCTGCGGCAGCCACCACCTGTTCGTCGGGTGTAAAGACCGAAGGGGCGAGATAGCAGTCCTCGAAGAAGCCTTTGATACGACGATGTTTATTTCCGTAGTCGAGACCGAAGGTGGCAGGTGTCACGACCAGCGTAGCAAGCGGCACCACATAACGGTTGGTCACTTTCACCACTTCCGAGTCGGGAAAGATAATCGACTTCTTACCGAACAGTCGAGCCAACAGGCAGCCATAGAACGAGGCTTTCGAGACCACCACATCAGGCTTCAGCTCTCGCACTATGCCTGCATAGTGGAAGAGTATGGGTATCGTGCCCAACACTTTCTTTATCATGCCTTTGTAGTGGTTGCCAAACACGCGGAAGGGCACGTTTTCTTGTCGGAGCACATCGAGTAGCACGTCTTTGTCGCGCGCCACCACATGCACCGTATGCCCCTTGTCTTGCAGCATCTGCATCACATATTTGAACTGATAGTAATGCTTCGGATGATTGAGTTCGAAAAGATAGGTCATAAATACGTATCAATTAGTGTGGCAAAGATACGATATTTTTTAGAAATAAAAAAATCGTCAGTGCAACGTGCGATTCCGATAGATAATTTTACAAAAATATCAACATACTCGTTCTCGACAGGAAGGTGACAGGAAGATGACAGGAGCGAGAGGGCAATAACGAAGTGTGATGCAATTAGTTAGATTGAATTTTCAAACAGTGAAATTCAAGAAGAGAGAGTTGCATAAAGCGTATTAGTAGCATGGGGAAAGTATGTATGAATGTGTATGATAGTTGTAGTAAGTTGTATTATCTTGTATAATTATTGCTATTGCCTCTTCGCGCATTACTTTTGCATCGGTTTTGCTGAATACCTACGTATCGCAAAGTCCAAAATAAATTAACTTCATTATTCATCAAATTTTTAATGTTATGTCAAGAGTTAAACCTATCATCTACATTGAGAGTCTGAGTGGTAAAGCCTGTATGCATTCAGATGTGAGTTTTTTTAAGCGTGGTCGTAAGACATTTACCCGGACGTTATGTTATTCACGTACAAGTCCTGCAAGTGCTTTGGAATTAGCTAATCGTGCTCGCTTCAAGTTAGCGAGTCAACGCACAAGCGCGATTATGCGTGAAGCGGAACAACGTAGCAATTATGTTACGACATGGAACAAACGCAAGTATTATACGTTACGCGATTGGGTGTTTCATTGCGTCTATCTGGAGATAGTCTCTGAAAACAATGGTTAGTTAGGAAGTCAATCGGCAGGCTAAAGTGTGCAGTCAGAATGTAGAATACGTCGATTATACATTAGACAGCGCTATAGTCTGCTGATTCTTACCGGAGTTTACAACATAGACAAATCGACCATATATGGTCGATTCTATGACCTTTTTTAGTCCGTCTGTAGACTAAAAATCTCAATATTTTAGTCCGTCTACAGACTAAATATCTCGCATTTTTAGTCTGTGCACGGACTAAAATCACTCTTTTCCTCTCGACAGATAGACTGAGTTATAAAGCTCCATGTTATCTAAAGTGCCATTGGTAGTCTGGATTGTCATGCATGACTTTAGCACTCTGAGGATAGTTTTCGACGAACCATGTGAAGAAAGCGGTGACGTCGATCTTCTCGGAAAGCATAATATCTCTGCGCCGTTTCCACTCTTGCTTTAGATTGGGCATTGAGAGAAGCTCGGTGATTTTGGCGAACATATCATCTACCCTATCCTGCTGAAAGCTGTAACAGAGTCCGTAATTCTGTTCTAACTGATTGGGTACTGCGAGTTTACCTGCGAAGCTGTTGCATTTGAGTGCGGGAGTGCCTAAGATAGCCGCTTCGGAGGTCATCGTCTGACTATCCCCCACAAACATAGTTGCATAAAAGAGGAGTGAATGTATTTTGTCAGCTGATATTCGTAGTTGATATTTTTCAAATTCGTGGTCTATCTCTCTTTCCGTAGTGATGAAGACCCGTCCTTTTTCTGACAGCAAAGCGACCAATTGTCTCTTGTGCTCGATGGTAAGTCCTCCCTTCCCTATGTCGTGGTGAGCTTTGAAAGCATTGAAGCGCAACACGAAGAAGGGTTCTGAGAGGGTCAGTCCGAGTTGCCGAATAACAGTTTCGTCGGGTGTGAAATAGTTGGGGTGCAGATA
The DNA here is from genome assembly GCA_946185835.1 of uncultured Bacteroidales bacterium. Lineage (GTDB taxonomy): Bacteria > Bacteroidota > Bacteroidia > Bacteroidales > Paludibacteraceae > Colicola. Next base: position 8,676 of record CAMHKW010000023.1, on the reverse strand, counting down.
TGCCAACTCGTGCGTGCCGGAGTAGTATATTGCTTTTTTTGTTTTCCTTACTATAGCATCGGGAGTCATCACGACATCGGCAAAGGGGTGCGCAAAGCGAGCAAAGAGCGGTTCGGCTGCATCGTCGTCATCGTCGAGAACGATAGAAGGCGTCCCCGTTAGCCAACCGACATGGGCAATGGTCATTGACGACCCAAGCATCAGTTCGACATGACGCTCCTTTGCAAGCTTATATAGTTCAAAGTCGTATCTTATTTGGTCGATACCTTTATGGAGTATGCCATCATTTTTCTTTCCTAAGTGAATATATGGTATATGATAGATATTGAGAAGTTCTATAGCTGATGGTATATCTTTTACTGTAACAATGACATCGTTGCCAGACCTTGATAATAGCCCATAGGTATTTTTGAGCAGATGCACATGTGCCGGGTGGTTGATATCGATAAGTATTTTCATATCATTACTTTTTTATTGGTCTTGCCGGATTGCCGACAACAATGGTGTTAGAAGGCACGTCATGAGTAACCACACTTCCTGCCCCTATTATGGCTTTGTCACCTATTGTCACTCCGTTAAGTATTATTGCTCCTGCTCCTATCCATACGTCGTTGCCGATGGTGACCTGTTGCGGCTTGCTGGGGAGGTCGCTTCGCAAAAGTGAGGCATTCGGATGAGAAGCGAGCACAATGATGACACGTGGTCCGATAGAGACTCTGTCGCCTAATATCAATTGCCCTCTGTTTTTAACAAAATTCTGAGTGATACTAATATCTGCGGGAAAATAGACCTGACTACCTACCTGATGTCCTAATTTACGCAAAGCCCACACTCTGACTTTACTGAATGGGAAATGTACGCCTTGTTTATATAGCAAAGCATTTTTGACTCTTACAACAAAATGTTCGATATTCATAATTTTAATGTCTTAAGAAGTTTCACACCTACTTCACCTATTTTATAAAGAAGTGGATGACATATAAAACTGAAACGCCCGTTTTCTACGAGTGCGCCACCGAACTTGGCTTTAAAGTCGCGAACCCCATAATGTTGGGCTGGCGAGCCGGCTCCCATCATGTCGAAAACGGTACAACCACTGTTTGCTGCGAACTGCAGTCCGGCATAAGTGGCAAGCTCTGAGGGATAGATGTTTTTATACCATCCGTCTTGTCCACATACGAACCACTCATACAACACTCTATTTTTCAGTTCCACACAAACAGTACCACCTATTATCTTATCCTGATACGCAACGAGTAAGAAATGCGCTGACGGCTGCTGATACAACGTTTCGAAAAAGTCGAAATCGAACAGTGGAGTATGCACCTTAGTAGTATATAAGTGCTTTAGAATCTGATAATAGTCTTTCACTTGTTCTAATGTCGGTTTTTCGATGATAGTAGCACCATCGCGCAGTGATACACGTATGTCTCGTTTCCTGCTCTTTCCCAGATTAGCATCAATCACCTCGTGAGAAGAACAGTCGACATGGAAATTGAGGTGCGGAACATACCGAAATCCACTCTCGGCAAAGACATCCTTCCACGCACTATAGTCGTTGAAATTACGCAACTCGACATAGATACTTCGGCTTGAAAGCAAGTCGCGTGTTGATGTTAGAAGCATTGTCAGTTCGCCGGTCGATATATCGTTAGCGAGCAAAGCTCCACCTATAATAATAGCTCTACGAGTGAGGATTTGCTTTATAGTGCTGCTCTCACGAGTGATATAACCGACTATCAGACCTTTGATGGTGTGAGAGGTGTGGATGCTCTCTTTAGTGAGTAGAGAGACAGTATGTATACCATCACTACCGGTGACGGTTTCTTCCAAGCCGCAGGTTGCAAACCTGCGTAGCCCGCTATCAGTTGTAGCTTCGTCTTGCTCGGACATAACCGCTACTAAAAAAGGTATCATCGATTGAGGCAGCGAGCAGTAGAAGTCATAAGCCTCGGGCGTCTGAAACCATGTGGCAACCGAAGAATTAGCAACCAGACTATCCCATTCAGGATATAAATAAGTGAGGGCTTCCTTTCTGACGCGAAAGAGGTTAGAATAAACCTTATCACCCAATATAACAATAGTATCTGTTCTCATGCTGCCCGTTGATTTAATCTTGCGAGCAACAGATTGGCAGATACTACCTCACTCGATGCAAGTTGAAATTTACACTTACATTGCCTGCGAATTACCCCCCCCTATTAGGCATAGCGGTATTCGCAAGGTTGCGCACCACTTTTGCCGGTACGCCGACGGCAACGGAATACGGTGGTACGTCTTTGGTGACGACGGCACCCGCTCCGATGACAGCCCCCTCGCCTATCGTCACTCCGGGCATGATGATGCTGCCGATGCCGATATGCGCTCCGTCGCCGATTACAATAGGAGCATAACGCAGGGGGCAGTCCATGACGGGTTTGCCCACCTCGTAGTATGAAAGGTCGCGCTGATGACAGAGTAGCATCACTCCACGCGTGACCCAGACGTTATCACCAATGGTTATCAACTCGGGCGCCGAACCGTCGACATCGACAGTGGCAGCTATCTTAGTGCCCTTGCCGATATGCATTCCCATGGCTTTGTAGAAAGGCATACGCACAGCGGCAGGAAACAAATGGCGAGCAAAGAAAGCACACAGCCGCACCCACACACCGCGAGACACATTGCCTATTGTTCGTTTGTTATTCGACATACTGTTGTTTATTTCAAATTTCTAATTACTAAATGGAATCTCACACAGATGACTCAGATTGTTCAGAAGACACAGATTTTTTTCAGATTTCGAATTTCAGATTTCTTATTTCTAATTCATTTTCCACGGATGGGACGGGTTTTAAATTCTGATTTCTGATTGCTAAATGTTATGATAGTCTTGCCGAGATTATATAATAGCTTATGTTTGACGCAGATGAATCGTCCGAACTCGTGGAGTTCGCCGCCAAACTGCAGTTTGAAGTCACGCACACCGTATGGCACGTCGGGTTCGCCTGCCCCCATGAGGTCGAAGAGTGGCAGATGGTGGTTGTTAGCGTAGTTCATTGCCGCCCACGTAACTATAGCCGGTCCGACGACATACCACTCGTACAGCGCCTTACCACTGAGAATAGGACAAAGCATACCCCCTATTACCGTTCCGTCTTGTTTGGCGAGCAGTAGTACTCCACGTTTCTGAGCGACAAAGGTAGTGAAGAATTCTTCATTGAACAAAGGTTTGCGCACTTTTTTCTGATAGAGAGTCTTAAGCAGGCTATAGAACTCAGCCACCTCTTGCTCTTTCGTTGCCTCTACTACCACGACACCTTCGTTTTGCGCCTTACGTATCTGTCGGAGTTTGCTGTCGTGTACACGTGCAAGCATGGCAACACGGTCGGAACAGTCGATAAACATATCATAATGTGGCTGATATCGGAAACCACATTGCTCGAAGACATGCCTCCAGCGGGAGAAGTCGGCGAAGTTGCGCGTCTCAACGTAGATGGGACTGGTTAATGGTGAATTTTTTAATGGTGACGCTGCGCTTAATGGTGAATTTACTAATGGTGGATTTTTTAATGGTGACGCTTCGCTTAATGGTGGATTGCTTAATGGTGGATTTTTCAGTGCATTGAGCAAGTCACTAAGTTCGTCGTCAGTGATGTCGTTGGCAAGCAGCGGTCCTCCGTAGATGATAGCACGGCGCGAGAAGAACTGCTTAAGAGGGTTGGGGTCGCGAGTGACATAACCAAGGACGAGACCCTTTATTAATGGTGGATGTTTTAATGGTGATGCTTCGCTTAATGGTGGATTTGTTAATGGTGACGCTTCGCTTAATGGTGATGCTTCGCTTGATGGTGGATTGCTTAATGGTGGATTTGTTAATGGTGCATTTTCTGACGACTGACGAGTGACGGCAACGACGAAAGGTGTCATCATCTGAGGCAGGGAGGCATAGAAGTCGTAGGCTTCTGGAGTCTGAAACCATGTTGCGGTAGGCGACTCTCGAACGAGTTGTAGCCATGCCTGACTGTCGATATGTTCGATACCGGAAATAAGCATGTTAGCAGTTAATTGCAGCGAATGGTGACACTCGCACTCATAATGAGTGCAAAGATACGAAAAATTCCCGAAACTCAGTTGAAATTTCACATTTTTTGCACATTTCAACTCGGTTGCGGGCATTTTCTAATGTTAACAACAGATCTCTTTTTTCAAACCGCAGAACAGTTTTGCTGATGGAACGCCGGTTTATAACCGGCGGAAATAAACGTTGCTCCCTGCCGCCGGTTGCAAACCGGCGTACCCGGTGTTTGAGCCGCAAATTGCAAATTTGCGTACCCAATTCTGCAGAGAGCAACAACGGCTATGTTGTATTATTCATAGAGTATTGATAAAGCAGCAGCAATAAGTACTTGTCAATGAATGAATAAAACGTCATAAATGTGGTAATATTAAAGAGACGATTTATTTGCACCATCGATATTAGCCACGGCAGGGGAATTTAGGAGTAAACTGTGAACTTCATTTAAACTCCATAATACAAAAAAGAAGGTGTGCCAATGTAGTTTTGACACACCCTCTAAAGTAATTATTTTTAACAATTATAGTGGGTCAATTTAATCGTCCGTTTTCTTTGGCCGCCATATCGTCGTTCTTCTTATCATCCACCATGAAGTAGCGGCGTTTGCCGTTGGGAAGTGGTTCGAAATGAGTGACGTATTCGAGTTGGAAATCGCAACCATCGCCTACAAAACGCTTCATCTCTGCAATAAGACGTTCTTCGGCTTGCTTATCAAACTTTTCAGAGGGTAGTATCTGCATCTTGATATGAACTCCGTCAATCTTATGAATCTCGTAGGCTACGACATCGAAGTTATTCATAAGTATTGTAAACCCCGGGGAGGTCAGCACATGGCCATTGTCGAGTCTCAACACGTCGGAACAGCGTCCGAGTACCTGTGTGAGAATCTGACCATTATACTGATTGTTAGAAGACAATTCGACAACATCACCAAACTGATATCTGAGAAGCGGCATGGAGAGATTAAGCAGATTGGTTGACAGGAAAGTGCCTTTACCCGGTTCGAACTCATCAACGACTTCAGCTATAGCCATGTATCCCAAGTCGAAATATCCGCGATGGATTTCGTAAGCAGTAACACCTGCATCACGAGCACCATAACAATCCATGACACGGCAGCCGAAGGTCTCTTCGATTACCTTACGATATGTATCGGTGAGATTTTCAGAAGTAGTATAAGCACCTTCGATATGCGTCATGTCAATATTATGGCGTCGGGCAGTAGCAGCTAAGAGATAGACAGAAGAAGCATAACCATATACAAAGCGGATATTCTCATCTTTAATCTTCTGTATATAACTAAGACACAACTGTTCGTCCATATTCATACTATTAAGTGCCACCTCGTTACGAATGATATCGAGTACGCGTCTTGAGAATGAAGGTTTTTTGGCTAAGATAGAAGCACTCCCTAAAGCAACAAACTTATCACCAAAACGATAACCTAATTTGCGCCACGAATATATTTTGTTGGCTGTAACGTATCCCCATACATCTTCGTCACACAGGTAGTTCATCGGTTCTCCGGTTGTTCCGCCGGTTCTGCCTTTGCGGTATTTTAACGAGGACAGGTTATCTGCTTTCAATTCATCGAAATGTGCATGTATTATATCTTTAGTAAGAATCGGCAGTTTCTGCAAGTCGACGGCTGTTTGAATGTCTTCCGGTTTTAAGCCGAGCGAGTCGAAGAGGTTGCGGTAATAGACGGTATGGTCGTAGGAATGACGGACAAGTTTCTGCAGCCGTCTGTTTTGCCATGCGGTGATCTGCTCGCGCGACCATGTGTTCATCTCCGTTATCTGACGATACCAATACGAGGCATTAGTGCCTCTTACAGCCTCTGCCATGGGCAGGACGATATTAAGCAGTATTTTCTCTTTTACTTTTGACATATCTTACACTATGATAAGGTTTTATTGCTTTATTAAGTGATTTTTGTTTTGGATTTGGACCGTCGGGTACGCCGGTTTATAACCGGCGGGAATGGACGTTGCTCACCTTTGGCTGTGCTTGCTTTTGCTGCCTTTTGCTTTTGCCGCTGGTTACAAACCGGCGTTCCCGGATGCTGCTCTCAAGCGCCGGTTATAAACCGGCGATAATGGACGGAGACTTTACTTGGCAACTGTGCTATTTCTTTGCCACCGGTTGCAAACCGGCGTTCCCGGATATTTCAAATTTTCCCTGTTATTTCAAATTGTTGTATATCTCTATTAGTCGCCGGGCGACTTGTTTGGTGGTGAGTCCTTGCCGGATGAGGGCTTGGCGACCATCGGTGCGTTTGCCATAAGCAAGGGGTTCTCCGCCATCGGTGCTATTGCCGAAGGCAAGGGTTTCGCCGCCATCGGTGTGATTGCCGAAGGCAAGGGCGCTGTCGAGCAGAGTGGCTAACTCGTCGGGATTATAGGTCTTGGCGACATAGCAGCCATCAAGCCCGTCTAAGCGTTCGTTGACATCGCCTACATCGGTGGTGACAATGGGTAGGTTGCATGCCATCGCCTCTTTGATGACATTAGGAGAGCCTTCGCTAAGCGAGGTGAGCACGAGGCAATCGGCAGCACACATATAATCAACGACTTCGTCGTGCGGCTTGTCGAAGACAGCCACGAGCTCGGCATCAGCCTCACCCCTCTCGTGCCGTCGGCGGTTGAGAACATCAACAGCAGCCTGAGCCAAGCTCCAGTTTTTCTCGATGCGAGCCGGATTGCTGACGAAGACGATATACCTCTTCTCTGCCTCAAACCCTACCCTCCGTCGTGCCTCTGACTGCTCTTTGAGGACGAACTGCTCGAGGTTGACACCGTTGGCAACGACGGGCAGGTCGAGACCTAACTGCCTTGCCGTACGACGCGACTTAGTGAGTGCCCCAGCCCAGATATGCTTGATAAAGAAGCGGACACGGTAGAGTTTAGCCGACTTGCGTGGGAAGCTGCCAAGGATAGAGACGAAGACCTTGGTGTGCAGTCCGAAAGTGGCAAGCCAAGCGAGGATGCCACAGGTCGAATAATGAGCGTGCACTATATCGGGTTTCTCGATTCTTATCAGTCGGCGCAAACGGTACAAATGGTGCATATACCCCCGGAAGCCATGCCCTGTGACAGGATATAGGAGCATATCAAGACCTTCGGCACGCAACGACTCGTACTGCGTTCGAACAAAGGAGCTTACACCCCCTACTTTCTTGTTTCCACTGGCTACGAAAAGGACTTTCATTATTTTTTATTTCTTATTTCTTAATGGTGATGCACCGCCGGTTACAAACCGGCGATAATGGACGGAGACTTTACTTGGCTACTGTGCTATTTCTTTGCCGCCGTTGCAAACCGGTGTTCCCCGAGGTCAAGCGTCGGTTACAAACCGGCGATAATGGACGGAGGCTATACTTGGCGACTGTGCTATTTCTTTGCCGCCGGTTGCAAACAGGCGATAATGGACGGAGACTTTACTTGGCGGCTGTGCTATTTCTTTGCCGCCGGTTGCAAACAGGCGTACCCAACGTGGGTAGCGGATGCTATTGCCGCCGGTTGCAAACCGGCGTACCCGGCGTTTTATTTGAGGTTTTGCCAGTACCATTCGCATGCTTGGGCGAAGCCTTGCTGTGCTGAATAATGGGGGTTGTATCCGAGTATACGTTGCGCCTTGATGATAGAAGCCTGCGAGTGCGGTATGTCGCCCGCCCTTGTCTCTCGGTAGACGGGTTCGACAGCTGCTATCTCAGGGTCGAACTGAGCGAGGTTGCTACGCAGGCATCGGAACAGGTCGTTGAGAGTGGTGTTGCCTCCATACGCTATGTTGAACACGAGGTCGAGAGGCGCGGCAGGCGGCAAGGTCATGTTGTACAACTCGGCACGCTTCACTATCTCAGCACGCGGTAAGGTGGCTGCCAGTTCGTTGGCTTGTATGACATTATCTATATAGGTGAAGTCGCGCGAATAGCTACCGTCGCCATTGATATATGGTGCTTCGTGACGAATAAGCGCCTTCACCCACAATGGTATGACAGCGGCGTAGGCTCCGTTGGGGTCTTGTCGTCGTCCGAAGACGTTGAAGTAACGCAGTCCGATGGTCTCGAGTCCGTAGAGCGAGGAGAAGACATTGGCATAGAGTTCGTTGACGAACTTAGTGATGGCATACGGCGAGAGGGGGCGTCCGATGTTATGCTCTATCTTTGGCAGCTCTTTGGAGTCGCCGTAGGTAGATGAGGACGCAGCATAGACGAATCGACCTACCCCTTCGTCGCGTGCGGCGACGAGCATGTTGAGGAAGCCGTCGATGTTGGTCGAGTTGGTGGTGATGGGGTCGTTGATGCTTCGAGGCACGGAGCCGAGGGCCGCCTGTTGTAAGACGACGCTGCATCCTCTGACAGCATCGCGGCAGGTCGGCAGGTCGCGTATGTCGCCTTCGATGAAAGTGAAGTTAGGCATCGGCAGCAGGTGCTCGATGTTGTGCTTGAAGCCCGTCGATAGGTTATCGAGGCACACAACCTCGTGTCCCTTACCGACGAAATATTCGCAGAGATTAGAGCCTATAAACCCGGCTCCACCGGTGATGAGAAGTTTCATATTTCTAACCTGTTGGCGGAATTAAATAAAAGTGTTCTTTGACTTAAAATAATTACAAAA
>CAMHKW010000022.1 GCA_946185835.1 uncultured Bacteroidales bacterium | reverse complement strand
CGTGCTTTCGCTGCTGTTTCCGGCTGTGTTGCAGCCCATACCCACTAAAACCATCAACTACCTGTTGGGCGTGGTGATGTTCGGTATGGGACTAGCGCTCAACCTCCACGATTTCAAAATCGTCTTCAGCCGTCCGAAAGATATTATCATCGGCTGTATGGCGCAGTTCACCGTCATGCCGCTGTTGGCATGGGGGCTGGCTAAAGTATTTCAACTGGACGAAGCGTTGGCGCTTGGCGTGATATTGGTAGGCTGCTGTCCCGGCGGCACGGCATCGAATGTCATTACCTATCTGGCGAAAGGCGACCTTGCCTTGTCGGTCGGAATGACCGGTGTCTCCACCGTGCTTGCCCCGATGCTTACCCCTTTGCTGACATGGGTACTGACGGGAGAGAGCATCCATGTGGACGTGGCAGGCATGTTGCTGAGCATCCTGTGGGTAGTCATTCTGCCTATCGTATTAGGTCTGGTTATCAAAAGCCTGTGGCCCAAGTTCACGGAGAAGGCGATGGATTATCTTCCTGCTTTCTCGTCGGTAGCTATCGCCTTTACGGTCTCTATCGTCATCTCCGCCAATGCCTCCAAACTGCTGGCAAGCGGTTTCTTGATCATCCTTGTAGTGATGTGTCACAACCTCTTCGGTTTGGGGCTCGGCTATCTGATAGGAAGACTGTCAGGGATGCCCGAACCCAAGAAACGGGCCGTCTCCATCGAAGTAGGCATGCAGAACTCCGGCCTTGCCTCTTCCTTGGCAACGCTCCATTTTGCCGCATATCCGATGGCAACCATCCCTGGTGCCATCTTCAGCGTATGGCACAATATAAGCGGTGCGATAGTCGCCTGGTTATATACAAAGAAAGATATAAGAACGAATTTCTAAATCGTAAATAAATATGACCCTACAAGAAGCAATCAAAGCCCGCCATAGCGTGCGGCAGTACAAGGACACCGCCATCGAGGCAGAGAAAATAGCGCAGTTGCAGACCCTGATCGACCAATCGAATAGCGAGGCAGGGCTGCATATGCAGTTGGTAACCAACGAGCCGAATGCTTTCTCGCAAGGCATGGCGAAGTACGGCAAGTTCAGCGGCATCAGCAATTATATTGCTATGGTCTGCAAGAAAGGTGAAGACACCACGCTCGGTTATTACGGCGAGCAAGTCGTTTTACTTGCGCAAACACTCGGTCTCAACACCTGCTGGGTAGGACTGACTTTCAGCAAACAGCCCGACAGCTACGAAGTGCGCGACGGTGAACACTTGGTTTGCCTTGTGCCGGTGGGCTATGGTGCCAATCAAGGCGTGCAACACCCGCAGAAAAAGACCATCGCCGATGTTTGTGAGGATAAAAGAGTCGAAAGTCAAAAGTCGAAAGTCGAAAGCCATTATCCATCGTGGTTCATCATGGGCGTAGAAGCGGCATTGCTTGCGCCGACTGCCGTAAATCAGCAGTTGTTCCGCTTTGTTCTGCACGACGGAAACAAAGTGGAAGCCAAGAAAGCCTTTTCGCTTACCAACGGCATGGGCTATGCGCCCGTTGACCTTGGTATCGTCAAATGCCATTTCGAGATAGGAGCCGGCAAAGAGAATTTCGAATGGGTATAGCAGGCAACGATATGAACATCGAAGAACAAATAACGAGACAGCTATTAGATAAGACCATCAAATGAAGAAACTCTGTCATTACATATCGAAATACATGGCTCTGTTGGTGTTAGCAGGAGCCTTGTTATCATTGGCGTTTCCCCAAGTGTTGCAACCCATACCCATGAAGACCATCAACTATATGTTGGGCGTGATAATGTTCGGTATGGGGCTGACACTCAACCTGCACGATTTCAAAATCGTCTTCACTCGACCTAAAGATATGCTCATCGGCTGCTTGGCGCAGTTCACCATCATGCCGTTGCTGGCATGGGCACTGACAAAAATCTTTCAAATAGATGAGGCTTTAGCACTTGGCGTGGTGTTGGTAGGCTGTTGCCCGGGCGGCACGGCATCGAATGTCATCACCTATTTAGCGAAAGGCGATGTGGCTTTGTCGGTTGGAATGACAGGCGTCTCCACCTTGCTCGCACCGCTGCTCACACCTTTGCTCACGTGGGCATTGGCTGGAAAGAGCATCGATGTAGATGTAGCAGGCATGCTGCTGAGTATTCTGTTGGTAGTCATAATACCTATCGTTTCGGGTCTGATAATCAAGAGTCTGTTGCCAAAGTTCACGGAGAAAGCCATAGATTATCTGCCTGCATTCTCGTCGCTGGCTATCGCCTTCACGGTCTCTCTTGTCATTTCTGCCAATGCCTCCAAACTCTTGACGGGCGGGTTCCTTATTATCCTCGTGGTTATGCTTCACAACCTCTTCGGGCTGATCTTGGGCTACTTTATAGGAAAGCTTTTAGGACTGACTGAACCTAAAAAACGGGCTATCTCTATTGAGGTGGGCATGCAGAACTCAGGTTTGGCAACCTCACTTGCAGTGATGCATTTTGCCGCTTATCCCATGGCTACCATCCCGGGCGCTATCTTCAGCGTGTGGCATAATATCAGCGGCGCGATAGTCGCATGGCTATACACAAAGAAAGACAAGCAGGATTGAGTTTTTGCTGTTTTTAAGATGGAAACTGTAGTGTTTTATTGAAACAAGTCATCCATGATGACGTTATTCAATATGTTATTTGCGTAACCATTAGGTGTTAGTCCGTAAGTAGTAATAAAAGTAGGCATTATGCCATAACGCGTTCCAGTCTGGTCAACAAATGCGGCTTGACGTATACGCAACTTCAAGTCTTCTGACTTATCTATTGTATATGTCGTAGCACTATATTTAATCTCACAAAGGTTTATTAACCTGTCTGCACGCTCAATAATAAGATCCACTTGGGCACGTTGGTTCGGGTCATTGCTGCGCCATGAATAGTACTCGGTGCTTATCTGATCAATACCGAGTGCTTTCTTGATTTGCTGAATATGTGCCATACATACTCGCTCGTATGACAATCCAAAATACGAGTTTACTTTAGGCGACAGCAGATTATGAGTCCAATATAACTCATCTGTTTCTCCATCAACAAAAGAATGATAGAATTGGGTAAAATGGTCTGCAAGCACATAGATACCTCTATTCTTGTTGATTTTCTTCGTCTTCGTGCGATAGTAATTTACAAAATCGCATTTTACGATTTTCACATACTTACAAGAGGTTGGGCGCGGAAATAATAAAAAAAATACACTTTTCGCGCCTTAATACTCGGCATTAGGCGCGAAAACACACTTTTTTATACACTTTCCGCGCCCAATATGCACACAATTTAGACTACTGTACGGTTGTTTTCAACAAAGAACTTGGGTAATTCATAATAAAGCAGTATCTTTGTATTCTCTTATCAGCTATCAATAACATCATATAAATACAGATGAAATCATTCTACAACATCGCCGGTAAGAAGTGTATCGTTTATGCCGGCGAGCAGCCGCGCGTGTTGCTTGTTCAGCCCGTTGGCGAGCATGAGAACGAGACCTTGGATGCTCAGATAAAGGCTATCCGCGAGGCTGTCGATACGCCGTTTGTCTTTGTGGGAGTGCCTATCAGCGATTGGGAGAAAGAGCTCACTCCGTGGTCTGACCCTAATATCTCGCCTCGCGAAGGGGTGGGGGAGTACGCTTTCGAGACTTTAGATTATATCACCGAACAGTTGCTGCCCTACCTCCGCTCAAGATGGGAGAGGGCAGACCGTATTCCAGCAGAGGAGGGCGCAAACAAACCTACTGAGGAGGGCGCAAACAAAGCCCTGCCGGTAATCCTCGGCGGATATTCGTTGGCTGGTCTGTTTGCTCGTTGGGCTGCATCGAAAACTGAGTGTTTCGATGCAGTGGCTGCAGCTTCGCCTTCGCTATGGATTACGTCGTGGCAAGGCTTCTCTGAGGCACATCAGGTTTTTGCAAGCGATGTCTATCTCAGTCTCGGCGACCGTGAGCCGAGGGCAAGAAACAAAGTTATGGCGCAGGTTGGTGAAAACATCCGTTGGGAATACGAACACCTCCAGCGCACCATAGGCGCCAACCATTGCACCCTCGTATGGGAGCAGGGCGGACACTTCTCAACACCACATCTCCGCCTTGCCCGAGCGTTCGCTTGGTGCATAAACAGAATCCAAAAAGGCTGAATGTCTCTATACGGCACTAAGAATTTCAATTTGTTTCCAAGATTAGGCGCATGATTTTTTGAAAGTGCATTATCATACACTGCGTAATTAAAAAACATTTTCATTATTTCAAAAAAATATCGTATCTTTGCAAACAAAACTCTAAACAATCAAGCCGATAAGTTATGAAAAAACTTTTCCTTTTCTTGTTTTCTGTATTGCCGGCATTGCTGTATGCTGAGCGTATCAGTATCGACGAGGCACGCCAAACGGCAGAGACTTTTATGCAATCAAAAAGCCTTAACCGCTCAACTGCGCTGAGGCAGGCACAGGTTGCAAGACGGAAGATAGGTTCCAACAAGCAAGTCAGTCAACAGCCGAAAGCATATTATATCTTTCGTTCCGACAACGGCTCTGCGCCTACAAGCGGACAAGATAATTTTGCAGTGACGGTTATTGCCGCCGCTGACGACCGTTTGCCTGCCATACTTGGCTATTCGGTTGAAAACCAACCGTCAATGCATGGCGACGACGAGTCGCTGCCACCCGCATTGGAAGCGTGGTTAGACGATTTTGACAATCTCGTAGAGCAATATGACAACGCTGGCGGGCAACCACAAACGCCCCGCAAGAGTCTGTCGTCAGAGTCCGACCACGCGGCGATAGAGCCGATAATCACTGCCCAATGGTATCAGCGTGAGCCATACAACTTGACTTGTCCTGAATATCTTCAGACGGGGCTGAGGAGCATTACAGGTTGCGTGGCTACGGCTATGACGATGGCGATGTCGCATTACCGTTATCCCGACCATACCATAAAAGCCATTCCCAAATATACATACACCGGCACTTATGAAGGTGTGAGCACGAAGATTACCGTGCCGGCTATGCCGAACAATCTGTTTATCGACTGGGCGAATATCGTCGATTATTACGATACGCTTCACCCACATTCTCCGGCGCAGGATACAGCCATCGCCAACCTGATGATGTATGCAGGCAAGTCGGTGAAGATGCAATATACGCCGAGCAGTTCGGGGGCTTATACCTACTATGTGGCAACAGCCTTGAAGACTTATTTCGGCTATCCGCAGAGTGTCATACACCAGCAAAGGGAGAGTTTTACGAGTGAGGAGTGGGACGAACTCATCTATAACGAGTTGGCATCCGACCGTCCTGTCGTATATCACGGCTCGACCACAACAGGCGGACATGCCTATATAGTGGACGGATACGATGCCGACGGCTACTACCATGTCAACTGGGGATGGGGTGGCTCGTACGACGGCTATTTCCTGCTCGATGTACTTAATCCACGCAATAACGACAAGGCGGGAGCAAGCAGTACGCGCGAGGGATATGTCCTTTCGTCAGGCGCTATCATAGGCATTACCACCGAGGCGATAGAACCCGTACCGGCGAGACTTATGATGGAACTGCAGCGCAATACCGCCGACAGTCTTTTCTATCGCTCGCGCAACTACACTACCGTTTCCACTACATTTGACATCGCAATAGCACTGCTTGACGACAATGGTGAGATAGAGCGTATTCTCGATAAGAAAGAAAACATCGCCTATACCAACACCTCTATTAAGACTCACGGCTTTGCTATCAATCTCGCAGAAGAAGGCGTTTATCAGGTGGCTTTTGTAAGCCGTGTGAGCGGTACGGAGCAGTGGATAATCAGTCCTAACTACAATCAGAACCGCGCATTAGTAACGGTTACCATTGACAAGGACGGTAATGCCACCTGCGGAGAAAATGCAGTAAATCTTGAAGTGTTGGAATACAACATAGGTCCTGCAGCTCAGGTGGATTCTCTGTATAGCATCAATGCGCTTGTCAGAAACAACGGCACGGCAACCTATAACGACGCACTTTATTTACACTCGTTTGCATATAACGGTTACGAACACCGCGGAAATACACAGTCTGTCTTTATTGAGGCGGGCCAGTCGGCTTGGGTAAGTGTGGGTATGACTCCGCGCTTCGGTGGGGAATATGAGTTATATCTGCTCACAACCAAAGAGTTCGATGAGGCGAATGTTATTGCCAACTGGCAACTAACCGTTCCCGCACCTACCGTTTCACATGCGCTGCAAGTAGCGGATTATAAGTTCTACGGACTCTCAGGCAATGAGGTTGAAGGCAATGCTCTTGCCGGAAACATAACAATCCGTAACATAGGCACTCAAGAGATGTCTTACCCCGTAGCGGTCAGACTATTACAACAGGAATCAGCTACCGGCGATATGGTGTTTGTCAGCTCGCAATCAGTAGGGCAGGGTACCCGGCGGATTGAAGCGGGCGGAACAGCCGTGTATGATTTCGATTTCGACGGACTGCTGACCGACAGCGTTTATGCCATACAGGTCGTTTACGACAGTCTGACAACGGTTCGCCCGATTGACGGCGGATTCTATCAGATGTTCCCGTTGTGTAAAATGGTGGAGCAGTACTCAACCGATGATGTAGCCGAGGTTATAGTTGATGGTAAAAGTACACCGTTTGCCTCATTGAAGGAAGCACTTGATTTCGCAGCAAAACAACAAGAGGCGGAGGTACGTCTGCTCAAAGACATCACCGACCTGAGCCAGCGCATAGTATATAAGAGTTCTGTTGATAATAACGTATGTACACTTGATTTGAACGGTCATCAGATTTCAGGAACAATAACTTCATTACTGTATATCAAGTCAGTGGCAAAAGCACCTTGCACGTTTGTCCTGACGGATAACAGCCGGAGCAAGAGCGGCAAGATAAGTGTCAAAGCCGACCTGAACGGCGTATTACGTGCAGTATATGCCTATAGCGGTATGTTCCATCTCGCGGGTGGAACGATAGAGGCATGCAACACCCTTGCTTATTCCGTTATCAACAGCAAAGTGTCGGCTGTCGGAGTGTATGTGTGTCCGCAGATGCAGTTCGGCATGACTGGCGGTTCGATAGTCTGCCAAGCCGAGCGTTATGCATACGGTGTGGTATCATACGGTCAGTCGCAACTGACAGGCGGTACTCTGACCGTTCAGGGTGCTACCGCAGGCAGTGCGTTCGGACTCTATGTCCTCAGCGGCAGCACGAATGTAGGAGGGTCATTGGCAGTCAACGTGAGCGGTGGCACAAACATATATGCAATACGTGTCGGTGGAGGAACGCCGAACAAGACCACCGGAACGACTTACAACGGAGAGATAACAGTTGAAGGCGGTACATTCAATGTGGCGGCTCGGAAAAATGCGATAGGCGTATGCGTCTTTGGCTCGTCGGCGCAGATGTCCGATTTCGGGACACTTGCAAGTGCAGGCAAGGCGGTGATAAAAGGAGGCGTGTTCAATATCGAGGCAACAGAAAAAGCATCCTACGGAGTATATGTCAAAAAGCCGCTTTGCGAAGAGGCAGTGCCAAGTGCTCAGATACTCGGCGGCAAGTTCATGATAACCGGTAAGTCAACGCTAAAGGCGGTGAACAATGCGGCAAACCGCGAGGCTCTGCTTATCGAAGGCGGGTTGTTTAATGTGAGCGGCTATCTCGTCAATTATACCGCACCGGCAAAAGATTGCAGCTATTATGTGAAAGCACTTTCGAAGAAATCGGAAGAATATATACAGGGTTACAAGTATATGATAGACCGTGCAGTGGCTACGGTAAATAACGCCGGAGAAGATAAATACATCTGTTTCTCATCGCTTCAGGACGCATTTAATTATGCTCCTAAGTTCGATAAGCCTGTAGTCAGACTGCTGGCTGACATAACCGGAATAGACCGGAAACTGATAGTCACTACCGACGGCATAGACTGCACGCTCGACCTCAACGGACACTTGCTGGAAGGCACTACCGACTCGTTGCTTTATGTCAGGTCGCGTGACAAAGAAAACGAAGGCTCATTCACTCTGACCGATCAAAGTCAAAGCGGAAAAGGCATTATCCGAACAAGGGCGGCACGCAATAAAATGCTGAAAGCAATTTATCTGACTGCGGGTGAGTTGCATGTCAGCAACTGTACTGTCGAAGCGGAAAACACGATGCAGTACTCATCCGCTGCAACAGGTGTCGCCGCAACAGCTGTTTATGTCGGACTTCAGAAGCATCTGTATCTGACGGATGCCACGCTCAATGCCGTTTCGACACGCTGCGCTTATGGCGCTGTGGTTTACGGCGATACGTATATTGAAAATTCTAACGTAAATGCTACCGAGACATTGGCAGGAGCAGCCTATGGATTGTATGTGCTCTCAGGACATACCGAAGTGACAGGCTCAACGGTCATTACCGTCAATGGCACAATCAATGTTCACGGCATAAGGGTAGGAGGCGGCACCCCGAGTAATACGAAAGGTGCTGTCTATAACGGCGATGTGGTCTTCAATAGCGGAACGGTTAATGTAACAGCAAGCACCAACAATGCCATCGGGGTTTGTGTGTTCGGCAAATCGCTCAATACTGAACTTTACGGACTTATAGCAGATGCAGGGACAGCCGTCATCAATGGCGGTACGTTCAATGTCTCAACGCAAGGCAAGTCAGCCGTCGGAGTGTATGTCGGCAAGGCTCTGACAGAAACAGTCGCACCCAAAGCCACAATAAACGCTGGCTACTTCAAGCTGTCAAGCAATGGCTCTGCCCCCAAGGCGGTCAATAACGCTGCAGAGCACGACAAACTGCTTGTGCAGGGCGGAGTGTTCAGCCATAACGGCTACCTAAGTCACTATACCGCACCGAAGAAAGATTGTGATTACCATGTTGTTGCACTTTCCAATGCGGACGAGCTGTACGGACAAGGCTATAGATATGCTGTTCGGAAACAGAACGCTGAACCAGAACCGAGACAGCAGGTAATGCAGCAGCATAATACAATGTCCGACACTCCCGATGAGGCACAAAACACCACTGTACTGACCGCAGCCGGTGAGATTATCGTAAGCGGACTTGAAGACGGCACTGTCATACGGCTGTATGATATTTCAGGCAGACTGCTGCAAACAACTACCGCCAACGGCTACGCAACACACATAACAGTCGGCAGCGGCATATATATCCTGCAAGCAGGCTCATTCGCAGAAAAGATTGTTGTTAAGTAATGATATTCCTAAAATCCTAACCATAGAATCAAAACTATATGTCAAAGAAAATAGTTGTTCTCTCGACCTCACTGCGTGCGGGGTCTAACAGCCACGCGATGGCGGAGCAGTTTGTCTGCGGGAGCGAAAGACAATTTCGGGCTTCTTTGTGAACATGGCGCACATCGAGGCGCATCTGTCGCGTATCGTGAAACAGGAAACAGAAATGACGGTGCTGCAATGGATTAACAGTTCCTGTATCAAACATGCCAAGCAGTTGCTGCGTTATACGCGCATGAATATGAGCGAAATAGCCTTTGATTTGCATTTCACGTCCGCCGAGTATTTCCGCTATTTCTTCCGCCGCGAGACCGGTATGTCCCAGATGGAGTTCAGACAGCAATCAATAAACTAAGGATAAAGCAAGATTCTATAGTTTTTTTTTTGGGGGGGGGCAGCTTGGGTATAAAAAAAGCGACACTTTTGATGGCGTCGCTAATGTAGAGTATATGATGTATATAGTTTATCTTGGTCCAAGGAACTTATCACCATTAAGATGAATCATGTGTTCGGGCAAATCGGCTATCCATACTTCTGTTTCCCATGCAAGGTCTTTGGAGAAACGTTTGTATGTGTCGAAATCGAGAAAGGCAGTAACAAAGATTTTACCAGCTTTGACATCTTTTGTCATTTCCTGTATCTCCAATATACGTGCAGGCGACATTGGTCCAACGGAAGTAACCGCTTCTACGAAGTATAGCCAATTCTTATCATCACGATACAGAACAACGTCAGGCATTTTGTCATGCAATGTAATAGCAAAACCTAATTCGCTTAATTTTGCAACATCTTTCACAAGGTCTTTCTCTGTGGTATCACCCAAATACAGACATTGCGAGCGCGGCGCAAAACGTGGTGCAAATTCCTCAACAATGGCTTTTTGCAGTTGATTATGCTTGCCCACACTCAAAGTAAGTGCCACCCCATTTATCTGTACAGGCATTTTTTGCATTTTCTTTTTGGAAGCGTACAACTCCGTAAGACTTGTGTGTGCCTTACAGAAATTTTGTAACTCTTTGCTTTTTGCAACATCTTTTGCATTTATATCGCGAATAACAGCGAGAAATTCTGCTGTTAAGCGGTAACGATAATTGGGGCTGTTAGTGGCTTTCCCGTTATCTTCTATCAAGGCTGCTGTACGGAAATGATGCATAGCTTGTTTGCGGAAAGTTTCACGAGAATTTTCGGCATAAGTTGTTCCGTAGTATGTGTTGGAAAAAGCGATTACATCGTGAATTCGAATCCACTCTGCTTTTGCTGCACTCCATCTATCATGAGGTTTGATATTTGCCATACTCAAAATAGTAAGCGCACAAAGGTCTGCTTGCTGTGCTTTGGGCATCCCGATTTGTTTCAAGACGGACTTGATGATAGAAACTTTTATATCCATTTTTCTACGATTTGGTCACAATATGCGGTTGTAAGCGGTTTCCCCGATAGTTCTGCCCCCATTTTGCTGATGGTACTTGCAGACGGAATGGGCATAGCATTTACCTCCGTTGAGTTTACCTGTGTTGAGCCATTCAATATGCGGTAGTATTGATCATAGAGTGTTGAGTTAAGTAGGGCGTATATTCCGAACAACATATCCAATGAACTGCACTCTATAAAATTTATTTTATTTTGTGTACTGATATACTTGTATTTAGGAAAACGACTTGACAGGTACACACCACATTGCAAGCGGCGTGGTTCTTCTTTGGAAGTGAAACGCTTGACAAAGATATAGTTAGAATTGGATTGCAGCAGTCCTGTTCGGTCAGTGTGGATATACTCACCAGATTTACCAACAGGCCAAACAACTTGCCCGTCTTTACTGATATGGCTTGAATAAAAGAGAGGGAAAGTCTCATCATCCGGCTCGTCCTTTAGCACCTCACGTTCCCTAAAATCGACCACTAAACCTGTGTGCATCGGAGTTTGCAGCGTTTTGAGCGTATCTGATAATCCATTAATTCGTGCCAGAACTTCTGCTTCTTCATTGTTGGTTGGCAAGAATACATATTGGTTTTGCGCAACAACAGTACTATATGGCACATGGAAATGTGTCAAGTCGCTAAAATCAGCCGTTGAACATGAAGAAATATCAATTGTTTGCGGTTTTTGAGTAGTTTTCTTGACCTTGATAATGATTGTTTCTTGTAATACTGATTCTTCGCTAAACACCTTATCTCTACTCACAAACAAATGTACAGATTGAATAGTTGTATTAGCAAAAAGGTATTGGCGGAAACGCTCAAAATATGCTCCAGAAGTCCAAGAACGCGGTACAATATACACTAACTCACCATTCTCTTTAAGGTTGTTAATAGCCATTGCCCAAAATAGGAAATACAGATTAGGTGCACCATAGCAGACTTGCGGCATATGCATCGCTTCCGGGGCATCTTTGGGAACCTTCAAGTAAGGCGGATTGCCAATTATGTAGTCGTATTTGTACTCTTTATCTTCAAAGAGACTTGTACCGCTACTAAATGGTTGAGACAAAATATAATTATCCGTCAATACACGATAGGTCAAATTGGCATGCTGGTGCATATATTCTAGATTGTCAATGAGAACAGGAATAACCTGCGTGTCGTTCTCGTAGCAAACGAGATGGATTTTGCCTTTATAACCGCGTAGTAAAAGTGTCCATACAGCAGCAGCAGACAAAATACCAGTACCTGCACCGGCATCTAATAATGATATTTCTGGTTTTGATAGGTCAAATTGGAACATTTCAGCCATATATTGGGCAGTTCTTTCAGAAGTAAAGAACTGTCCGTACTTTTTGCGTTCCTCTTTAGAGGCTTTTGCAATAAAGTCCTTTGTACGTTGTAATATGGCTTGTAACATTTTATACCGAAATTTGACGCAAAGATACACTTTTTTTAGCAGATATGCAATAATTTGGGGCTTTTTGCAGTGCTTTTTTTTTGTTAGGGAGGTGCATTTTTACGCGATAACTTGCACTTTACGATAAGTTTATGGTACTTTTGGGGTTATATGTGCCGATTGATTTTGCTAACCACTTTGCGCACTTGCTCATCGGAAAGGTGGAATTAGTCTGCTGTATATTGTCTCTTGTAACGGAGATGTTAAAGACAACGGTATAGAGGTGTTTTTTGATAATTCAAATATCCGATATTTTGCAAAAAAAACGGATATTTAGTTGTCCTCTATTCCTAAATAATTTGCAAAGTTTTAGGAAGAAAAAAAGTGTTTATCTCTGGATTGTGACTTGTTTGTTGCTATTTACAGCCTTTTCCACCATGCCGCTTGCGGAGTACTTTTACCTCACAAAAACGAAAGGACTGCTATTTTTTTTGCGTATATTCTCAAAAAAAAGTAATTTTGCAGTTTGCATAGCAAGATATTGACCTTTCATGATGCTTAAGCAAAAAACTCGCAGGTATATAATCGTACAAAACGAAGCATTGAAAAGAAATAAATATATCAAATTTAGAAGAAACTAAAAACAATATGTCAAAGAAAGTAGTTATTCTCTCGACCTCACTGCGTGTGGGGTCGAACAGCCACGCGATGGCGGAGCAGTTTTCTGCAGGTGCCAAAGCGGCAGGTAATGATGTGGAACTCATCTCGCTTCGCGGCAAGGAGATACGCTTTTGCATAGGGTGTCTCAAATGCCAGGAAACAGGCGCTTGTGTCTTCAAAGACGACGTGCCGGCAATCATGGAGTCGGTGCTGGGCGCTGATGTTGTGTGCTGGGCAACGCCAATATATTATTACGAGATGTCGGGTCAGATGAAGACGCTCATCGACCGTATGAACGCCATGTATCCGAAGGACTACCGCTTCCGCGACATCTACCTGCTGACCACGGCTGCCGAGGACGAACCGTTTGTGCCGGAGCGTGCCGAGAGTGGTTTGCAGGGCTGGATCGACTGCTATGAGCGTTGCTCTCTCAAAGGGCATCTGTTCTGCGGCGGCGTTAACGACCCGCGTGAGATAAGCGGTAACCCGAAACTGCAAGAGGCGTACGAATTGGGCAAAACGGTGTGAAAATCTGAAGCAAAGATTATGAATCAAGATGTTAAGAATTTTTAGATGTGCCCTTTATTTATTCCGCAAAAATATTGTATCTTTGCATTCGCAAACTAATAACAACAATTATAATGAAAGCAATTTTTATCAACGGTTCGCCGCGCAAGAACAAAAACACCGCACAGATGCTACAAGCCGCTATGCGCGGTGCACAAGAGGCAGGTGCAGAGGCAGAACTGATTCATCTCTATGATATTCAATTCCAAGGCTGCAAGTCATGTTTTGCGTGCAAAATTAAGAACTCCAAATGCAATGGTCTATGTGCTATCAAAGACGATCTACGCCCTGTGTTAGAGCGTTGCCGCCAAGCAGATGTGCTGGTTTTTGGTTCGCCTGTTTACTACAGTTACCCCACAGGTATTCTGCGTAGTTTTATGGAACGCGCTATGTTCCCGATAGGCACATATATGTACGAACCGACAGAAAATGGCAGCGGACACGAAGGCGGCAAGCATATCCTGCTACGTGACAAGACGATTTACACCGGTATGATTTTTACGATGAACTGCCCTGAGCCGTATATGAAGGTCATCGGTTATCCTGCTATTTTGGAGGAGAACACTAAGTGCATGGAGGATATCTACGGCTATGCGGAGACGTTGTACGCCTGCAACACATATCAGTTCAACGACTACAGCCGCTACGATTTCAATCTCTTCAGCGAAGAAGACAAACGCCGCTACCGCGACGAACATTTTCATATCGACCTGCAAAATGCATACGACTTAGGCAAAAGACTGGTAGAGAAAGCGAGTGAAAAGTGATATGGAATTCAGACCTATGTGCCGCAAACGGCAGGAACTGCCACATGAGGAGTGTGAGAAGATTTTGGAAAATGGCACAGCCGGTGTGTTGTCCGTCTTGGGCGACGGCGGTTATCCGTATGGTGTGCCGCTGAGTTATGCCTACAAGGACGGCAAGATTTATTTTCATTCTGCCGTTGAGGGACATAAGATTGATGCATTGCGAAATGAGGAAAAATGCTCGTTTACGGTGATTGCGCAGGACGAAATCCACCCTGATGAGTACACTACCTATTTCCGTAGCGTGATTGCTTTCGGACGTATGCGCATATTCGACAAGATGGAGGATATTATTGCCGGCTTGCGAATCCTTGGCGAGCATTATAATCCCGGAGACCATGCCGGTCTGCAGCACGAGATTGACAAGTCAGTGGCTATGCCGGGCGGTATAAGCCGTACACGAGTGGCAGTGCTCTGCATGGAGATAGACCACCTGAGCGGCAAAGAGGCGATAGAGCTTGTGAGAGCACATAAGAACGGTTAGTTACTAATAACCACCCAAACATTCGTTTGGTGCGTAAAATAAATTCAAATATAAGAAGAAACAACATATAATAACGCCATTTAAATACAAAAACGCTATGCAAATCAAAGCTATTAAATTCCGCACAGACGGATTTTATACGCAGCCTTTCGTTTTCGGCGGCGAAGAAGGACAAGACAAGTTCGACCACAACATCCGCTATCGCGGCAGTCTGCAAAACTATCTTATTGACACCGGTAAGGATGTTATTCTCGTTGATACCGGTCTGCCAGCCGGATTTCCGGAAGAAGTGCCTAACGAAGAGTCTGTTGCATTTATAGGTTATTCGTGCGGCGACTATATCGACAACCTGCAGAAACTCGGTTACAAACCCGAACAAGTCACTAAAGTCCTGCTGACCCATCGTCATGCCGACCATTCAGGCGAATTGAAGTCATTCCCGAATGCACAGATATTTGTCAATGCTCACGAACTTGGCGCAGCAGAACTTGAAGGTATCGGCAACCTCGTGCCGGTCAGCTACACCGATGGCGCATATTATAATTTCCCTGAAGCGCAAAAAATTCAGGATGGGATATGGTTTGTCAGAGCCGAAGGACACACACGCGGAAACAGTATTATCATAGTGGAAGACGGCAACCTGTTCTACATGATTCACGGCGACATAACCTATTGCGATGAAGCTCTTTACGCTGATAAACTGTCGGTAGTATATGACGACATCAAGGCTGCACGCGAAACACAGAATCGTATCCGTGAGTTCATTCGTAAGCACCCGACCGTATATCTATCAACCCATAGTCCTCAAGGCCCTGAGAATCTTGAAGCAAAACGCGTCATGGATCTTGATAATCCTGTGCCAACACGATTTGCAGATGTGGATTTTTCGAAGAAAGAGACCTCCGGCAAATATGTCTGCTCTATCTGCGGCTATCTATACGACCCGGCAGAGCACGACGGCGTAGCGTTTGAAGACCTGCCTGACGATTGGAAATGTCCGCGCTGCAAGCGAGGCAAAGACAAGTTTACACCGGCAAAATAAATTACTGGTATTACATTTTATGTTAGACACCGCTACACATACGTTCAAAGCTAACAACAAGGGCTTGGTTTGGCTGTTTTTTGTTACCATACCTGCAATATTGATAACAGCATTTTTCGTATATCTGATTGTTGATAAAGGCAGTTGGGATACTGCAACCATTCTCGCATTTATCGCCATGGCTGTTATTCTGCTTTTTGAACTGACTATGCTCTACGCTGACTGGGTAAGTTATCTCTTTGCTGTCAACACCACATTAGAGGTTGATATGCAGACCCGTGAATTTACATTCAGGCACGATAGGAAAACTATCTGTTTCAAGCCCTCGGACGTAGCTCATTGGTATGTTGATGTCGGTTTTTTTGCTTCTCGAGTTGCAACGCACCACACCGTTGTCATACTCAAATCAGGTAAGGAACTATTTATCCCGATGTGGCTGTTCGAAGGGAACCGCTTTCTGATGACTATGTATCCGTCAGAAAACACATTTAATGCCAACAATTTTATCTTAACGTATCAGCAGAGTCTTTTCTTTCCTCAACCGGAGAAAGGACCAAGATATAAATACATCTTCCCGCCGGATAATTTTTAACTTATCAGCGAATCATTTGAGCAGAATAAATCCACTGCCTTTGCTGACGATTAACAGCAATTATTGTTGTCCAATAAATCAACGATTTTCCTGCGGGAATATCTCTTAAACAACACTCCTGCAAAGAGATTTTGCAGGAGTGTTTATATAGATGATTACCTCAAAGGTATTAGATTCACCTCGTTTTGCGTTTGTTCTGTTATTGCACTTTCTTGCCTTGGGCGTCGAAGGTGGTGCCGTCGGGCAGAAGGATATAGATGTGACCTTCGCGTAGCACTTTGATACAATGTTTATCGTCTGTTGGTATTCTGTCGATGATGGTAGTGGTACCCGTGCTGTTGAAGATGAAAGGCATCCGTTTGAGAGTAGCTGCATTGCTGTTGAGCAGATAAGCCTTGTGTGCAGTGAGTGTACCTGTGAAGGCATAGAAGCCTATACCGGTGAGGCTCTCGTCGGCTGATTTGCTGTCGAGAACATAGCAGTTGGCGGGAGCCGTCATTGCTATATCAGTACCTTTCAGGTGGTTGGTATCAGTAACGGCAACTGCCACTTCATTTGTCGGAATAAGATTAACTTGAGCAGTAGTCGATTTGAGGATGACAGGTGTGTTAGCCGGAAGCACATTCCCTGCATCCACTACCTTTTTCAAGAACAGGTTCTCACCACGGATAGTAGCCACATACGCATCAGTGCCTTCGGGAAGGATGTATTGCTGCGTTTCGTTGTAATGGGTGGTGTAATAAACGTCGGTGGTTTCCGGGTCGGCTTCGGTGACAATAGGATAAGCCGGCGCCATATCAAGTCCCGTGAGCATAGCAAGCGGAGCATCGTTTTTTGCTGCCGGAGCACGTCTTGGAGCATTACCCGTGCTACTTCCACCGACAGCAGCTACATAGATTACAACGGTAGTTTGGTCTACTACATCGTAATCGTAGAATGCTTGTCCTCCAGCCATCTTTTCTGAAGAGAATTTAGCGACGTCATTTTTATCCCTTATTTGTAATCTTACTTCGTAGCCCTGTTGAACATTGCCGTTTAGCGTAATGCGTCCGGTACCGGCAGGAACTTCGAAACTGATGGTATTGGGTAGTGCGGATTTCCACTCAGCTGAGCCGTAAGGTAATTTGGAAAGAGCTTGCGCCACGTCTTCGTCGGTAAGCGTTCCATTCACATTAATGCTGTGTGTGTTGCCGTCGTAAGTGGCGTTGACCGTCATTGCTCCGCTTGCCGCCGGGTCGGTATTAAAGTTTGGCGACGAGCTCATAGCGGCTTGTGAAGGCAACACTTGAACCGGTACATAGATGAGCAGCCAGTCCCCGTTTTCATCGCCGTCGTCGTAGCGTGAGTATTGCAGCACTACCCGGTCTTCGCCTGCTGAAATAGCACGGAAAGTATTGCTACTTCTATTATAAACAAGGTGCTTTTTCATGGAACCCACTATGAGGCGCACCGGCGATAGCGGGTTTGCAGGATTCTGCTTGTCGTACAATTCAAACTCCGGCAAATCTTCGCCTGTTTTAAGACTGAATATCTTGCCGTCAGGCACTAATTCGCCACTGGCATAGCCTAACACCGCTTCGCTGTTTGCGCCTTTGCCCGGAACAACATGAATGGTAATAGTAGCGCTTGCCTCTTTGAAATTCTCATTTCCCGGTGTGGAAGCAACAACGGTTGCATCTCCATAGTCATTCACCTCTAAGGTAAAGCTATTTCCGTCGGCAGACGGCTTAATGGAAATGGCATTATTAGTTGAAACAGAGTATGAAACGGGCAGGCTCAGATCTGACGGTTTGTACGAGACATATTCGCCGTTCTCATAGACTGATACGCTGAGCGAATACGTCATCTCGGGAGTCTGGTCGGTACCCGGCTCGAATAGTGTGCCGTAGATATCCTCAATGATTGTAACTTCCGACTTGTTGAAGCTAAGATCCGTTTCATGTTGATTAATAGGACCGGGTGAATTCGCACCAAATGAGAAGGTGATATATAATATCGTCCCGATATATATATCTGATGAGCCGTCGCTCTCCAATGTTACTGTTTCTTCGTCGCCCGACCAGCTAAGCAGGTAATTGTCCGCATCCCATGTCCATCCGGTTCCCGTTGCCAAATGTGCCAGATTGCAGTAGCCTGAAGACGAGCAGGCTATTATAATACCGGTAATATTGTCAGTTGAATGAGAGAAAGTAAGTTTTCCGTGATTGACAATGCTAATGGAAGTGTTGGATTCAAAGGTTGACAGATGACTATAGTCGTTGCTGGTTGCCGATGAGGCCGTCACTCTAATACCATCCATGGTTTGAGATATCGAATAGTCGTCGCTCATTGCTGAAATATCAATGTTTTGCAGAGCTGACGCCCCCCATGTAATAGGATCGGGCACAGGGTCTGGTTCAACACCATCAAACAGAAACTCGATGGAAGTAATACGACCGGAGGTTACGTATAAGTCTTTTGTGCCGTCGGTTGCCAATACAACCGATGTGGTATCGCCTGTCCATATCAGTTGCTTTTTCTCTTCGTCCCATTTCCAGCCTGACCTTGCTTTCAGATGATCGGTATTATCTGCATCACAAGAGATGATAATGCGTTTGAAGTTGCCTAATTGGGTGGAGAAAGTGAATGTTGAGCTGTCTCTAATGGAGAAACCGGTATATTGTGCCCTGGGGTCATTGTCATACAAGAAATGGCAATAATCGATAGCGGTCAGTACGCCGTCAACTTTTTCCTCACGACTAAAGGCGGTGAGCGTGATGTAATTAAGCGTATGGCTGCCATTGAGGAACAGGTGAATCGTTTTCAGGTCGTCCTCTGTCCATGTAATCGACTCGGGAGCACCTCCTGCAGCGGCACCGATAATGTCGGCATACACCGACCAGTTGGCATCGTTTTTATATGTATCCATACTGTTATATGGTACGTTGAGATGCTCTAATTTATTCGACATGTCGGCGAAGGGACTGCCATAAGTGAATGTCGGAGGGTTAGCGGCAAGGATGTTCATCGTGGTAAGGCCCGACCATGCAAACACCTGGTTTCCGAAACTTGTAATGGTAGAAGGCAGATTAATGGTATTTAAGCCACTACTCATAAAAGCGAAATTCTCAATGATTTGAACACCTTCCTCTACCGTAACGGAACTGAAACCGCAGCCAATGAAAGCCTCGTAATCGATTGTCTTGACGAGATAAGATGCAGAGTTGTATTCCACTATTCCGGGAACAACAATATCTCCGGAGAGGTTATAACTCGCGCCATCTGCTGAACCGGGTTTCTTAATCAACTTGGCTTCTCCTGTCGAGTCGTCGAGTTCGTAGGAGAATTTGCCGATTTTTTGGACGGTTGTTGTTGCCCATGCGCCTGCTGAGATAGTAAATAGCGCCATGAGCAGAATGATAGTTTTTTTCATAATTCTTATGTTTTTGATTAAATAGTTATTTTCGTATTTATAAAATGGTTTTAATAAAATAGTCGGAAAACTATTCTATCCATAATACAAAGCGGTAACCCGCAATATATAGGATTACCGCTAACTGTTAGAACTATGATGTTCAGTAAAAGATGATATCAGTACATCAACCCGAATGCCCACAAGGGGATTATTTGCCCTGTGGCATATTCTATTTCATCACGTACTACATACCCATTTGGCACCTCTGAGATTTGTTTCTTTCCTTTCTTTCTGCCTCCGAGCTCAAAAGTGTATTCGCCTACGCAGAAATCACTTACACGCGATGATATCACATCTTGTGTCACTTGCAACTGGTTGTAGAAAAAGGTCTCTCGCACATTGCCTATCTCTGCCTTTTCGCCTGCCAGCGTATATTGTATATTAGTATTGTCAAGATAGACTTTCTCCACCTTGCCTAAGCCACGCATTCCGCCGGTGTCGTCTCTAAGCTGCCCAATCATTTTTGCCTTTTCCATATATAACAGATAATTTGGGACATCATTACGGCTTATGTGCAACTCGGCGGCTAATGCTTGTGCATTCGGTTTATATGGGGCGTTTTGTGCGATGATAGACAGCATCTGGCGCAACTTCCTGCCTGTTGCAGGCGACATTCTGGCGTAGTGCGGGATATCCGACTCCAACGTTTGCCGGACGACATTCTGCATACGTTCGTAGAAATCGCCTTCGATTGCGAAGGGGAAATAGCCTGTTCTGAGATACTGACGGAAAAAAGGCAATGGGTGCGGCAATTCATCGGGTTGAGCTTTGCCCGCCAAAACTTCTTCCAATGTAAACACAGGAACACTGATCTTATGTACCAATTGCAAGTATTCGCGGAAAGACATGCCGTGCAAGTGCTGCATCACCACGCGCCGGCTCAAGTCAGCTTCTCCATCCAACAAGTCTAAGATAGAAGAACCGGTAATAAACACTTTCAGTGCCGGATGGGTATCGTAAATTTGCTTTATCTCGCGACTCCACCCTTCGTATTTATGAATCTCGTCGATATAGAGGTGTTCGCCACCTTCTTTGACGAACTCATCAGCTAACTCAATCAGCGTGTGGGTTGTGAAATAACTATGGTCGGCAGAAACATACAAACTATGCTCTTCCGGAGTCTCGATGATATGCTGTTTGACCATCGTACTCTTGCCAACTCCACGTCCTCCGGTTAGGCACTGCAAACGCTTATTCCACCCCATTGTGTGGTATAAATATCGCTTAAAATCTAAGGATGTGAGCTTCAATTGCTCTTGCATGTACTGCAATAATGATGTATCTATCATAGTAAATTAACGTTATAATTGCACCATATATAGTGCACGTTTTTGATATATATGCACTTTTTACGGTGCAAATATACGAATTCCCTTTGATGTATGCAAATATTTTTGCAGAAATAACGAAATCCCCCACGATTTTTATTGTCATTATTCACAAACTCCCCGCGATTTTCTTCTTTTTGCGGTAATCCAATATTTCAAAGAGCGATTTTTCTTGAGACTCTGCGGGAAGCCAATCCCGCAGAGCCGATTTTAGTTTGCCTGCTGCTAAATGCGGGTGAGGATACTTGTTCTCATTGTATATTAAGCGCAGGAGTTAATTGCTTATTCTTTAATGATTCGTTGTATCAGGTATGCGGCGGTGCCGTTTACTTCGACGAGGTATAGACCTGCGGGCAAGGCAGACACATTCACTTTCTGACCACTCGTCAGTTGGTTATGCCTTATCAGCAGTTGCCCCGTCACGCTATAGACGGTTACCGCGAACGTTCCGTCAGCACCTGTTACCTCAAACGTGTCATAGACGCGCAGAGGAGTTATGCTGATGCCGTCGCCTGTCAGGTTGTTGATTTTGCTATCCAACTTCACGGTGTAGTGGTAGGTAACGACCTCGCTCGTGCCCTTGCCTTCCACCACAGCCACAGCCATCAAGGTCGTTTCCTTGTTGATGGTAACAGGTGTGCCGTCGTAGAGGATGCGGGTGTCGGAATAATACGGACTGCTGCCGTCGAGTGTGTAGTAAATCTGCGCACCTTCAGTCGGGCAGCTCAGGGTTATCTGCGTGCCCTTCTCCACCTCTGTTCCTGAAGGTACTGACGCTTCGGGGGCTTGTACCATAGTATCTGCTGATTTGCTTGACACTCTGACAGTTGATGTGGCAGCCAGTTCGGAGTCATCCATTGTGAAAGTAACAAAGTCTTTTCCGGGTATGTCGCCATGGATGAGCACGGCAGCCTCGCCGCTATTATTGAGAACGACACGAGTCTGAGCAGCTGATGTGATTATTCCCGACATGCAGCTGACCGTCACCGTCTTGCCGGCGGCAGCGGCGGCAGGCTCAGCCTTTACATGGAGAAGTTTCGCACCGCCATGGGCTATCTTCACGCTCTCGTCGGCGATGAGTTTCTTCACCTCTCTTTCTATCGGCAGTACAGCCTCGAACGGTTCGTCCATCTCGATGCCGGAATAGCTCTGCACCTCGCCTGAGATACGCAGTGTTACCTCGTTTGCAGTAAACGGCTTTGCAGGCACGAAACGTAGCTTCGAAGCATAGGTAGCACCTCCGTCACCGGCTTCCTCGTCGGTCAGTTCGATAGTACCTTCGGCGGCAGCATTGTTTTCCGTAACGGTAATGAGTTCGGTGTTGAGGGTTGCAGGCGTCATATAGCTGTCGAACTTCACAGCCACGGCATCTTCATAGGCATGTGCACGCTCCACTTTAGGCAGTCGCATACGGACGATAGGGATGTTGATATCCAGTTGCGGCGGCGGTACGGGCAACCAGTCGGTCTGAGTATTAGCGTAGCCTTCTTTCCTGATGCGCACCTGCCATAGTCCCTGCGGCACATCCCATTGGTACATACCGTCAGTGCCGGTTATCTGCGGGTTGATTTGTCCGTATTTCTCGGCATCCCATAGTACATCGCTCTCTCCTGCGCTGCTGCCGCCGGAAGTGAGCATAAAGTCTTTATAGTAGATGGTAGCGGTAGCTCCTTCCACGCGGTTGGACTGCACTGCCTCATATACAAAGCCTGACGGGTCTATAAACGGTCTTGCAGGTTTGGGGTGAGGGTGAGGGTGATGACGTTTAGGAGTACTAGGAGGATCTTTGGGATAGTCAGAACATTGAGGACAAGGGCGAGGGCCATGCGGGGGGTCATCGTCATCGTCGTCGTCGTCATCATCGTCGTCGTCGTCATCGTCATCACAGTCGTCGCCTTCACAATCAGGCTTTCGCTTACAATCTTCTCCTTCACATTCTTCATCGCAGTCTTCCTCCCACCATTGACAATCCTTAGTACAATCTCTCCTGTTTTGAAATATATTATCATTAAGTTCCTTTAAACTATTTTCTATTGCCGTCCCCTGTATTTCAGATTTGTTCAGAAATTTTTGATATATACTACTGAAGTCAATATCTAACAACTCTGCAATATCGGGTGGAGCAATATCTGTTACTTCACTCCAGAATCCTGCTTGGCCGGAAATCATTACTCCATTTTCTGACTCCATATACCTATTAGCTTTTGAATACATCTTATACACTTTAGGAGCTTTCTTTAATCCTAATAGAACTGCCTTACCTGCTCCGCCTGAGCCAAGAGTAGTTGCTAAATCTATTGCCCCCTTTTTATATAAATTTTCAGTGTATGAGTTTATGTATCCTTCCAGTTCGTCCATTAATTTATCGCGTCTTTGTTCCAGACCATTCAAAAACCTTCTATAAGTAGTCCTCTGCTCAATCGTGTACCAAGGTTCCCCACTAACTACACATCGCCGACTTAAAAGCTCATTAATCTGTGAAATTCTACGATCAGTCTTCACTTGAAACATATCAAGATATAAATTCATCAGGTCTAAATTCATAGGAGCTTCAATGTATTCCTTTAAGCCCACAAGATCTAACATATCGGAAGCAATATTACCACCTTTCCCTATCAAAATCTTTTTATTTCCCGGTATTTTTCTTCGCAGTGAGGCAGCCGGAGCATTTATCTCAGCATGGGAGATGACTGTCCGCATGGCTGTATGCTCGTCCACATCCACGATAATCATCTCCGCCTCGTCTTCCCCGTTCACTAACGTATATACTATACTGCCCTCATCTCCTTTTAATACAAAGGGCTCGTTTTGCATCACGTATGTCGCAGCCTCATCATAGTCCATATCTTTAATGGTGAAATCAAAAGGCTCTTTTCCCCCTACGGTATATTTCAGTTTCAATGACTCATCGTCACTTGGCATCACTTCTATTTCTCCTTTTCCTGCCGCTTTCATAGCCACTTTCATAGCTCTATCAATAGCATTAGTCCATGTCTCTTCCCTTGCGGCTTTCTCATCATCACTCATAGGAGGCATTACGCCTTCTGAATAAGCGTATGCCGAAATAGGCAATTTGGATGGGCTCGGGTAGTCGGATATGGCATACCAGCATTGACGGGTAGCATCGTATTCCGCCTCCAATGTACGGGTACTTCCATCGGATGCCAATACGTTGATTTTCATACTTTCAACAGATAATATGTCCAAATCGTCGAAATAGGCAAGGAAAGTGAATTCTGTGGTATATGGTGCAGTCTGTTTCCAAAATGTTGACCAATACTGTTTCAATATATATGTATAATACTGCTCTTCGGATGACGAGTCATAATAATTGAAATTTATAGGTTTCTTCAGCTGGTCTAACATAACAACCCTACTTGCAACCTTACTATTAATATCATAAGTAATATATTTCACATCCGACTCTATCACCCCTGCGTCGGGAACCGTCATCCGTGCTTTGATAGCATGTTGGCGATTGATGAGTGAAGCGGGATATTGAACTTCAGCCGACCATTCGCCATCTGAATCTATAGAAGTGATTGCTACCAATTGGTTGTAATCATAGATGTCTATCTTATTACCGCTATAATCGATTGGCCCGTCGCCGGTAATTACCAAATTGAAAGGTGTAATAAACACTACTGATTTCATGGCAAAGCCGTTGACTTTAACCCATACCGTTCCTATAGGCTGAATCATTTCTACACCGTCTAATTTGAAACGAACGGAGCCGGTAACGCGGAACTCTCCTGCTTGCAAAGGTTTGAGGCAGAATCGAAGAAGGTTATCTTCCATATTCTCCATCGGGAATACATATTGTCCGTTCTCAATCCGATAGCTGCCGGTGGTAGAACCTGAGAGAGTTGAGTTATCCACAATGTCGATTTCTTCGGGTATATCCACCACTAACTCCACATCGCTGATTCGTCCTGCATATTGGTTTGCAAAAAACACTTGTGAAGATACGGTATTGGTCTGACCAAGATTCAGAACGTTCTTGTCGGCAATAAATGTGGTCCACGATGATTTAGTGTAACTGAGCTTCGTCTTATCCAACTCGGGCACATTCGGCACATCTACCGACAGGATGCGTCCGTCTGTGATATGCACTGCGGTTTTCGCATAGTCGGTTCCCTCAACCAACTTCATGTCATCGAGTGTTGACATCAGCAACACACGGCGCAGGAGCGAGTTGGTAGTCATAGAGATAAGACTGTAGTCGCCCGAGGCGAGGTTGTCAAATCGGAGAGCACCTGACTTGTAGGTATTCGAGCGCACAAAACGTCCGTTGGCATCATACAGTACACCCATTATAGAGACATCCTCGGGGTAAGTTGCCGTAACCGCAAGAGCACCTTTCTGTACGATAGGCAGTGTTACGTGTCCCAAACCGTTGTTAGAAATCTCGCAAGTTGCACTGACGGGGCTGAAACTGTTGTTATGACTGGAAGCAGTTACCGTCAACTCATCGCCGGTTTCCACGCCTGTAGTGAAATACAGCCTTCCTTGTTTGTTGATGAAGTCGGTTATCGGCGAGCCTTTGGTTTTATTATATACTTGGTATGCTGCATCTGTGTAAGCATCATAACCATCGATTACTTGTGCTTCTTCTCCTTCTGCCACCGTTGTGGTATAGGTAAACCATGTGTTGACGATAACGCCGTTGAACAGCTCTATCTCCACATCGGGCAGCGCGCCGTCAGCAGCCGGCACACCCATTTGCAGCGTCTTGGGCAGGTATCCGGGGGCAGTAACTGACAGTTCTCCATGCTCGTTGGTTCCCTGCAACGTATAGCGTCCGTTCTCGTCGGTGGTGGCGGTAACAGCCTCAGTGTAACCGTCGCCCTGTTGCTGTGTCAGCGAAACAGTGGCATCGGCAACGGCTTCTCCCGTCTGTTGGTCTTTCACAAAGCCATGCAGCGTTGTTTGCTGAACCGGTTGCAGCCGGAGAGCCAACAGGTTATCGCCTTCAGCATTGACGGTCAGTTGCATCTTGTCGGGCGCTACATATTGCCGTGCCAGTTCGCTGCGGAGCTTCACCGCGCAGGACAAGCGAGTGCCTTCCGCTATCGCTTTCAGGCGCGAGGTGTGTCCTATAGCATTGTCCGCCTCATCGGTCCACAGAACAGAAACCTTGTCGCTTACATCAGTCCCGTCCGGTATGGTTACTTTCACGCTCGCGTCTTTTGCGCGCAGCAGTTTGTCGATGGTAAGTGTGAGTTCTTCTTCGCCTAATTCCATTGGCTCGGTCTGCCCCATCACTTGTCCGTAGGCGTTTTTGAGAGTGGCTTGGTATTCACTGCCCTGTATCTGTCCGTAAAACTTGAACTCACGCTTGTTGAGCACAGGAAGGCTCTGTACCAGTTGGCTGCGTAGGTTAACGAGTTCCACGGTCATGTCGTCGTAATACCCGTCGGGAGCGTCCGTCGGAATCTTGACGGATACGACAGTGGTCTCATAGAGCGGCTCGATAATAGGAATATCTTTCCAGAGGGGAGCCTGCTTATATTCCTCTACGCTTTCGGGCGGTACGCGAAGCACCATCCTATAATGATAATTATATAATGACACATCTGCGTCGAAAACTGTATTATAGAAAGCTTTTGCATGACAGCGCGGAGGCGTGACGGAATAGCAGTCGAGGGTATCATACCATTGGTATCTATGGTCAACAATAATGTCGTTCGAAAAATTATTGCCAAATACAAGATAGAAAGCTTTTTCGCCAATACTATCAATACTTGCGCCTAAAGCAATATGGTGAAGATTCGCCATGGCAATTGAGCGAAGGTAGGAATCACCAAGAGTTGTTATGCCGCTCATCTGCGACAAGTCTACTGAGCGGAGATTTTTCAGATTTGGGGAAGTTAACGAACAAATATTACCCAAGTTATACATATCCTTATTGGTATTCCTGCTTTGCACGTATCCAATGACAACCAAGTGCTCCACATCTTCGGGCTTAAACTGATAATTAGAAGCAGCTGCTGAATAGGAATAGATAGTTTGCAAATTGCCATCTCGGATTTCGTCGAGTGTCAGCGTCTTCGTCGCGGCATCAAAGTAGTTTGCTCCGGGTGAATAAGGCGGCGTCATATTACGCGAGACAGCAGCTGTGAGGCAGATATCCGATTTACCCACTGCAATAGTTATTTCAGGAGATGTAGAGTAAAGAGAACCGTCACGCATCCATGCAATAAAAGATTCATTAATCCTGGTATTGGAGTCGCTGTAAGACGGACTAATCGTTATTTTGTATGTTGAGCCCTCGTTGAGCTGACATGTATCAATACGCACTGTGTCTTTTTTTATAGTCTGAAGCTTTACACTTTTATTATCATCTGCAGAAGCGACTCGTATACCTAAATGAATACTTCCTACTTCGATAGTTAGCCTATGTGTGATGGCATTGTCTGCCCATGCCATCATCGGAATCCATAAAGCTAACAGGAAAAATATATACTTTTTCATATCTCAAGATGTTTTATTGTTCGTACATTATTTAACGATTTTACGGGTGGTTTGTCCTTGCTTGAGGATATACACACCGTGTTGCATTAGAGAAGGTTCACTGACAACGCGCCCTTGCAGGTCGTAATATACCGGTTCGCCGAAATCAGCACTTATCTCATCAATCTGAGTCGTACCATTCTCAACCATGCGTATGCGGAACCGTGTAGCGGTGGAGCCTGCCGCAGCCGTGAAGGTATATACCGACCGCGTCAGGTCGGTTTCTGCACCTGTCAGCAGGTCGGTCAGTATGACCGGTGTCTGCTCGTCGGGATTGTTCTGTAGCGAAAGAGTGTAGTCTCCTGCTGTCGGGAAAATCATGCCAAGACTGAAAACGCCGTCCTCAAGCGGTCGCTCGTCGATGGCATATTGCACGCCACCGTCCTGTACATAGAGTTGCGGGACAGCACCTTGCCCCATCATCTTGGCGGCATCGTGTTCAAGTTCGTAGGCAGTGGAAGCCTGATCGTTGATAACGATGCGGGTGCGGTCGTGTCCGGCTTCGCCGTTGAGTATGAAATTATAGACGCAGCGCAAAGGATTGGTTTCCTGTGCCTGCATGCCCCGCGACGGGACTTTTCTGGTTTGCCACAGTCCGCCCGGGTCGTTATGCAAACGGCCGTCTTTGCTGAAGGTAATGGAATTGGTCCCTTCCGGACACTGCACGAAGAACGTCTCGTTGGGATAGAGATAATACTCGTCGTCAAGCGGCGAAAAGGCATGATAAGAAGCCCCGTCAAACACGGTTATAGGTGCCGTGAAATCCAAATAGTGGATATCGAAGAAACAGGGATAGGGATTGCCTATATGGTTCCAACTCTCGCTATGTTTGTTTTGCGAAGGATGGGTAGTGAGTGGCACCATAACATCGCCGCCGGTAAACAACTGCTGTTTGTTCTCCGTCTCCATAGCCTTGACACGCAGGGTTGTTTGCCTGTAACTATAATAATTATAGCTGGTGCTACCATAGGAAACATAAGGTTCCGCCCATTCTCCGTAGTACCCAATCAGATAGCCGTGGTTGGCATGCAACACCTCGTTTGCAGAGAGTAGCCGCCAATAGTATTCACTGCCACTGACATCTGTTGCGCGTTTGGCAGCGTCAAATTCCATACATATCACCTCCATGTTGCTTTTGTACTGAAAGTCGGGGAAGGTGATATCGGACAATTTGACATCAAAAGGAAATGAGACAAAGTAATATGTTTGTCCTACACCTACTGTACCGATGTGGAAAGTCATTTCGATTTCATCTGCCGTAACGGGCGAGAGGAATATGGCTGTAGAGGGTGTGATTTTATAATTGGTTCCGGTAATCGGGTCGGTGTATTTTTCGAAATAGTACTGCATGCAATCCTGGTCAAACATGAATTTCTTGAGCTTCACGGGTTTGTCGGCATCAATGGTCAGTTGAGCAGGATAGAAGAATTGCATATCTGAGTAGCTATAGGAAATATATTTTGGACCTACAGTTTCATAATTATGGAAGAGTCCGTAGGATGAGCCGTTTGCGTTATTCTCTGCTCCCACTCCATACCATCTTGGCACTGTGAGATGTGCGTTGTCAGCCAACCCGTCGGTTTTGCTGATGGTAATCGGTTGATAGCCTACAAACAGGTGCTCCACCGGCTCTGCTATAGCAACAAGACTGCCGTCTTTGTAAGGTGCTGTTTGGGAATAGAGATCCATAGCCATAGTCGGGACATGCAGGGTAATACCTGTTGGCAGTGTGCTCACGGGTTGGTCTAATCCCTGCGCAAAACCACTTGACGTTCCCCAATACGGCGGATAGACCGAGCGAAGATACAGATCCTTGAACTTGTCGGAGGAAGTGAAGTTAAACTGCACCATGGTAGCAGGCAGGTCGAGCGTGGTCAGCGCATTAGCGGCGGGCAGCAGAAAGACCTCCGTACCGTCAGGGACAGTAATCTGCTGCGCATCGCACCGGTAGTCGCCGTCAGCTATCAGAACCCTGCGGAGCGAGGTTCTGTGCCCTTTATAAACATACTCACTCGGAATGTTCAGTGTCTGCTGCTCCGACTCAATGCGGTTCAGAGTCAGGAAGAAATAGCCTGAGGCAAGGTAAGTGGTATCCATGTTGCTGTTGAAGAACAGCTTGGTGCCGTCGGTCAGCGTGCAATAAAGGGCAGTCCTTTCTGCATCGTTGTACGTGTAGGTCGTCTCCGACAAGAGTATCGGCTCCGACAACTGCGCATGCACCCCTGTACAATACAGGAGCGCCAACAGTCCCGCTAAGAGGGACAGACAGAAGCGTTTGTGTTCCATATAGGTAAATGTTTATGTTATTGAGGAGTGGTTTGTTAGTCAAAAAGTATATCCGTTATATCTTTGTGATATAGTAATCTTCTATAATAGATAACGAAGTGATAAGATGCTACGGGGATGCTACGGGAGGTTATTGCTATTGTCCGACTGCTATCCGAATAATAGAGTCCTATATTATTACCTGGTACGTTATTCGTCCAATGGCGTAAAGAGTGATATCGGAAAAAACATCATTGCCGTCAGCACCACTGCCAACCGGCAGAAAGAGTAATTTGTTGCCTTGATATTTGTTGTTGGTGTTAAGAATTTTCGGGTAACGACAATTATACGTGTGCAAAGGTAGTATTTATTTTTATAACAGAAAGTGAATAATCGGACAATAAAACCGAAAAAAGGACAAAATGCACTTTGAGGCTATTTTTCAGCTTGAAACTCTTGCCAAATATCACATTTTTTCTTGCATATTTGACAAAGAAACACCCCTGCTCAGAGATTGAGCAGAGGCGTATGATTTTGTTGAAAATTGTGGTCTTCCTTGCATCAATTCTCGGCAGTGCGGCGGAACTCGGTTGGTGAGATATTATACAGCCTTTTGAATGCGCCTGAAAAAGTGTTGGCATTCTCGAAACCGCATCGCGTGGCGACTTCCGAGACCGATGTCTCAGGCTCCTGGATGAGAATCTTGCGCGACTTCTCAAGTTGGATAAGCAGCAGGTATTGCTTGGTAGAGATGCCTGTAAGTTCTATCACGCGGCGATTCAGCGTCTTGGGAGTCGTAAACAGTTTTTCCGCAATCTTCTCTACCGTGACGGATTCGGTCTGCATCATCTCTGATGTTGTATCCATTATGGTTTCCAAGAATTTACGCTCAACAGCAGAGAGCGTTTTTTTGGACTTCACTTCGGGTTGTTCTACGGGATTAGTCGGCTCCGCCTGCGCCTGGAATCGGTTAATTTCATTCATGAGTATGTTGAGTTTATCATCCATTTCGATACGTCGCTTGCGATACCATCGTACAGCAAAGCAAACCGCAATAACAATGAGCAATACGACAACGACCGAAATGATAGTAAATATCTTATTATGTTGTTTGAGGCGACTATTCTCGACAGCATATTCGTCCAAGCGGAACTCGGCATTGAATCGTGCTATCTGCTCGGCAGTGGCTTGGCTGTAGAGCGAGTCTTTCAACTGGTGGTAGCGCGCCAAGTGAAGACGTGCCTCTTCAGGATTGTCGCGAAAAAGTATCTCATAAACTTCGCGTTGCGCGTATGTCTCATTAACAAGGTTACCAATCTTTTGGCATATATCGATGGCTTCATAGAGACATTGAAGTGCCTCGTCGGCCCGTCCGAGTCCGTGCAATGCAATGCCCATCTTATTGAGCGAGATAGCGAGTGACAGCTGGTCGCCCTGCTCGCGGAAGAAAGGAATAACCTTTTCTAAGATTTTCTCCGCTTCGTCATATCGTTTCAGTCCGTTGAGGATAGAAGCTTTTTGCGACTGTCGGACCATTATTTTGCGGGTGTTACCGGTAGTCGCTTCCATCACACAGGCACTATCGGCATAACAAAGTGCTTTTTCATCATTGTGCAGCGTGTGTTCAATCTCGCTTGCCATACCATAGACTACTGCTATTCGCGCCGGATTGCCGGCTTTCTTGGCATATTCGATAGCCCGAAGTTGGTATTTCATGCCTTCAGTAGGGTCGCCCGCCGCCATGAGTGTGCCGGCAATAGTATTGAGCGACGAGCAGATACGCTCTGGGTCACCGCCCTCTACGTCCAACTCGTAGCACCGATGCATATATTTGAGTGCATCTTCGTATTTTGATTGCCTCATCTCCACCAAACCGAGCATAGCGAGGTTGTCTGAATATGAGACTTTGTCGGCATATTGCATCAGCTCGAGTGCACGCTTGAGGTTCATCTCAGCAAGAGGATACTCCTGTGTGTCGTAATACCACTCTCCGGCCCAATACCAGACCAGGGCTTTGACAGTATCCATCGGAGGCGTGGGTATATTACGGTACATACGAGGCTGGTCTGTGAATTCATTTTCATAGAGATAGGCAAAGAAGGCATCTGCATTCTTCAATGAAGGATTCCTGTCGAAGATGTCTAACAATGAGTCAACAGGATGTGCTGAAACAAGCAGAGTCAGGAACAACATTCCTGCACATATCATGTTGCGTAAAAAATCAGGCATGATTACTTGGTTAGAAAATTTTTGCAAAAGTACTTAATTTTTCTCAAAACGCGGGTGAATAATCGGACAAAAAACTCAAAAAACGGACAAAATAGCATAATCAGATGTAAAAAAAGGACAATTTATAGTGTTTTAATTTGAATTTCCGATGTTTTTCCCACCACCCTGCAGTGGCATACCATATAGATTTGACATATATTTATTTCTTTTTTGCTTGCATATATCATTCTGATTTTATACCTTTGCAATTGTTTTCAAAATATCAAAACACTTATGACTTTGCAACTATTTCTACAAGCTCTGACAAAGTTCGTCTTGGGTGTGGCAGTAGTCGGAGCACTGCTGTTTGTGCCTGCTGGTACGCTCGATTACCCGCAGGCATGGTGGCTTATCGGGCTTTTGTTTGTGCCGATGCTGATTGCCGGTGTGGTATTGTTGTGCAGACAGCCCGAACTGCTGCGCCGACGCTTGAATGCCAAGGAAGAGCAGCAGGAGCAGAAACGGGTAGTGGCTCTGAGCGGTCTGATTTTTGTTGTAATGTTCGTGGTTGCCGGATTGGGTCGCCGCTTCGGCTGGTACATGCTGCCGGAGTGGGCTATATATCCGGCTGCCGTGCTTTTTGTAGCAGGCTATGCGCTGTATGCCGAGGTGATGCGCGAGAACGTATGGCTCTCACGGACTATAGAGGTGCAGCAAGACCAGCAGGTGGTCAGCACAGGTCTTTACGGTATTGTGCGCCACCCTATGTATGCCGCTACGCTGCTGCTGTTTCTGAGTATGCCGCTTGTGCTCGGTTCGCCGTGGGCGTTCTTGGTCATGTTGCTGTATGTGCCTATTATTGCGCTCCGTATCCGCAACGAGGAGCAGGTTCTCGAACGCGACCTGAAAGGCTACAAAGAATACAAGCAACAGGTTCGTTATAAAGTCATTCCGCTGGTTTGGTGATGAGTAGCCACCATTTTTGCAGCTTTGATGTCTCAAAAGAAGTATGGCTTGTGCGTAATGAGTTGGATTTCAAAATCTATAATTTCGAGGACGGACGACCGTTTGCGCCGGATTTTGTGTTGTTCCTGCGTCGCAGAGATGGTGAGGAATACGACAATCTGCAAATCTTCATCGAGCCGAAGGGCACACACCTGCTTGCTAATGACAAGTGTAAAGAGGATTTTCTCAATCAGATACAAGGTGCGGATACAGGGCAGTTCTGTTTGAAAGGCGCTACTACTCTCGACAACCTTGATTTTTGTGCAGCTATATTTGCCATTGTGTTTTTCCCATGTAGAGACGAGGCTTCGACTCGTCTCACGTCCGCGCGGTTTGTCGTGTTGGTGTCTATGTTAATATCCTGTGGTAGAGACGAGGCTTCGACTCGTCTCACGTCCGCATGGCTTGCCGTCTCTTCTTTTTCTTTTATGAGACGAGTCACAGCCTCGTCTCTACGTGATGCGGGATTTGACGTGTTGGTGTCTATGTTAATGTCCTGTGTAGAGACGAGGCTTCGACTCGTCTCACGTCCGCATGGTTTGCCGTCTCTTCATTTCCTCTCACGTTCGCGCGGTTTGCCGTCTGTTCATTTCCTGTCACGTCCGCATGGTTTGCCGTCTCTTCATTTCTTGTCACGTCCGCGCGGTTTGCCGTCTCTTCATTTCCTGTCATGAGACGAGTCACAGCCTCGTCTCTACGTGATGCGGGATTTGACGTGTTACGTGATGCGGGATTTGCCGTGTTGGTGTCTATGTTTATGTCCTGTGGTAGAGACGAGGCTTCGACTCGTCTCACGTTGCACCGGTTTGACGTTTATAATAATTCCCGCCGGCGTAACAAGCTTTGGATTTGCGGCTTTCTCAGGTTGCGAGAACCTCTCTGAAATAATTGTCCCGTTAGGTCAGGAAAAGCGGTTTTGCAATATGGTCAGTAATGAAATTGCAGATATCATTCGTAAGACGGCAGAGAAAATACGACGTCGGGAAGAAGAGAAGCGACGTTGGGAAGAAGAGAAACAACGTCGGCAAGAAGAGTATTTACAGCAATGTCTAATGGAACAGCAGATGCAAGAAATGAGGCAAGGTTCAACACTCTTTTTCGACACTGAAACAACAGGCACACCGCGCAACTACAATGCGCCGGTTTCAGATTCTCCAATTGGCCTAGATTAGTGCAATTAGCTTCGCACTCAGCCGCAGAGGGATAATAAGTTAGCAATACTTGCTCATCAACCGTCCCGAAGAGATTGCACAGCGGATAACTCACATAACCGTTTGGCATAGTATTTGTCCTCATAGCCGAGGATAAAAACTCGGCTGTATGAAACACTTCTTTGGGGCACTCAA
>CAMHKW010000021.1 GCA_946185835.1 uncultured Bacteroidales bacterium | reverse complement strand
ATTACTTAATAATAATCCTTTTTGATTATGGCTAATTAATCAAAAATCGATTATTTAATAATAATCTGATTTGATTTCTGTAAAGCAATCAAAATCGTATTACTTATTATTCAATTTCGGAGCCATACGCACACTGCGTACGCTATCCTAATTGAGACGTGCAAAGGTACTGCTTTTTTTTTAATTGAGCAAATTTTTAATGCAAAAAATATAGTGCACTGATCTTTGGGGCTGATTTTATTGAAGTTACCGCCATACAAAAATTCCCCTGATTTAGTCTCCAACTGAGGTTTCATGTCCCCACGGAGGTTTAATTTTCCACTGAAGTCTTTATTTCCCACGAAGGTTGTTATTTCCCACGGATTAGACGGATTTTAATACGGATTGGACGGGTTATATATTTCAGTGTTCAAAATTCTTCTTTTTCCGCCGGTTGGTAACCGGCGTACCCGGAGTATGGATGCTCTTTTTGCCGCCGGTTGGTAACCGGCGCACCCACGCACACCAAACTCTCAACACGCACACCAAACCTACAGCAGATATTTATTTGCGAGTTTCTCTAACGCTTGTTTCGAGGCTTTTTTTTGTTGTTCGG
This sequence comes from uncultured Bacteroidales bacterium, assembly GCA_946185835.1. Taxonomy (GTDB): domain Bacteria; phylum Bacteroidota; class Bacteroidia; order Bacteroidales; family Paludibacteraceae; genus Colicola. Next base: position 35,181 of record CAMHKW010000021.1, on the reverse strand, counting down.
TGAGTCGGGGTATTTTTATCTGTGTTCCGGGTTCTACTCTTGTCGGTGTGGTGAGCACTTGTTGGTTAGCCTCATATATATAAGGCCAGTAGTCGGCATCGCCATAGTATTGCTTAGCCAGTTTCATGAGTGTGGTGGTGCCGTCGGCTGTAACCTGTGCAAGAGGCTTGGCGGCAGCTGCTTTTGCCTGCTCTACCGTTGCAGCCTTGCGCGGCTCGGGTGTGACGGTCTGCGACTTACGCTCGCTGAGTGTATCTACCGTCTCGGTCAGCGTTCTCGACTTGCCCGCCTTAGCCATACTTGACACTGTGGTGCTTACTATCTTAGGCTTCTGACTTACTTTAGTCTTGTTGTATATGCGTTCGAGTGAGTCTTTTCTGACTTTTACCTTCTCGAAGTCGTCTTCCGATACCAGCCGCATCTCTACGCGACGGTTGGCGCTATACGACGAGGCTGTATTGCGTATAATACCCAGTCCCATAGCTACTATCCTGTCTTCATCTATGCCGTATATCTTCACCAGTTCGTTCTTCACTCTGTTGGCACGCCGCTTACTGAGCGACTCGTTGAGTTGTGCGGATGCGGTATTATCGCTGAAACCGGTGATGGCGACATAGAGGGAGTCGTCTTCTTCCATTAGCGATGCCACCTTCTGTATCTCTTGCAGAGCATACTTGTCGAGCACATCCTTGCCATTAGCAAAGTAGACGTTATAGCGAGCTTGGTTGGCTGTGGAGGTCACGTCGACGACTTCTACTCTCTCTATCTGATGACGCTCGATGACTCTCTCGGTCTCAGTAGCAAGGTAGAGGGTGTCGAGGTTAGCAATGACAAGTGTGTCTTTGTTTCCACCTTTCTTCTTGCCTTTGCCTGCCATGCGGTCGGCATCGTTGAATATCGACTGCGAGACGTTGCGGATGTGGTTGCGCGTGGTGGCACCTATCTTCCATCGCAGCTGCAACCCCACGTATGGCAGATGGTCGTTAGTGACGCCTGCCTTGAGGGCATCAAGGTGGTCGGTGCCATTGATATGATACTCGACCTTAGCGCCTAAGCCGAAGGAGCGCGAGACGTTGAACTCAAACAACGTACCTACCGTGGCAAAGCCATACCATGTGTATTTGTTATTCTCGGCAGACACCACGGGCGGGTTGATGCCGTCGTTGAGCGTTGAGTAGAAGGCACCGGCACCTCCACCGGCGAACACATACCACGAGAAGAGCGTGTTCTCTCGCTTGGTATTCCAGGCATCGACAAGGTCGACGGTAAGCATGGCTTCCAAGCTATGGTTATGCCCATACACAAGCCAGTCGTCGGCAGTGCGCTTGGCACCATAGTTAGCATAAGAATAGCCGAAGGCAAGACCGAGGATAGGAGTGAAGTCGCACTGGAAAGAGATGCCGCCGTATGGTCGAATCTGAGAAAATGGTACGAGGTCGACACCCGTCGACTTCATATCACCGGAAAAGATGTCGAAGCCTGCCTCCACTGCCACCGACCAATATGCTTTCTTCTGCGCTAAGGTGTCGGCAGTACGCCACGGGTGAGCACCTAACCGCAACTCCGAGTCTCGGTTCTGCGGAAGGGATGTTTGCTCAGTCTGCTGTGCCGACAGCATTAGCACGTTGGCACATAACAATATAAATACTACGTTTCTAAGTCTCATAACACGCTTTGTTGTACAGGGCATCCGACAATATGTCGCAACGCCGATAGGTTAGATTTACTGCTATCATACCACCGCAAGCATATTCATAGCTCATGACGATAAAACACACGTGCGATAAATAGCGCCGCAAAGGTAATACTTTTTTTTCATATTCGCAACAAAATGAAATATAAGTAAGTTTTTCAAAGAAATAAATAATCGAATTTTGCGATACCGGGAATTAAAATTTAGAAATCTCTGTTGGCAGAGTCAATAATTATTCTTACCTTTGCAGACTGCTTTGTGCACAAAAGGCAAGCCATTACCACTTAGCACCTGTCATAGCACAATGCACAATATCACAAACACTTTATTCAGCATATAACCAAAACATAATCAGATATGAGTATCATCGACAACATGTTGGCGAAAGCCAAGGCTCATCCTCAGCGTATCGTACTGCCTGAGGGTGACGAACCACGAACATTAGAGGCTGCTAATATTATTCTTAAAGACAAAGCAGCAGATATCATCCTTATCGGCGACGAGAAGGTTATCAACCGTATGGCAGCCGAGAAAGGTTACGAGTACATCAGCCATGCACGTATTGTCAACCCGCAGACCGATGCCAAGATGCCGGACTATGCACACCTGCTCTATGAGCTTCGCAAGGCCAAGGGTATGACCGAAGAGGAGGCAGCCAAGAAAGCACAAGACCCTCTTTACTTGGGTTGCCTTATGATAAAAGCGGGCGATGCTGATGGCGAGATAGCCGGTGCCAGAGGTACCACAGCCGACACCATCCGTCCTGCCTTCCAGATACTGAAGACCAAGCCCGGTGTCAGCATCGTGAGCGGTGCCTTCCTGATGTTCACCCCCGCCACACAACTCGGCGAAAACGGTTTCTTAGTCTTTGCCGACTGCGCTGTCAACCCCTGTCCTTCGGCAGAGGAGCTGGCACAGATCGCCATCTCGACAGCCGACACCGCCCGCACCATCGCCGGCATCGAGCCGCGAGTAGCAATGCTCTCGTTCTCGACCAAAGGCAGCGCCAAACACGAACTCATCGACAAAGTGACAGCCGCTACCGCCCGCGCTAAAGAGTTGGCACCCGACCTACAGATCGACGGCGAACTGCAAGCCGATGCCGCACTCATCGAGAAAGTCGGAGCACTGAAAGCTCCGGGCAGCACCGTGGCAGGCAAAGCTAACGTTCTCGTCTTCCCTGACCTGCAGGCAGGCAACATAGGCTACAAACTCGTAGAACGCTTCTCGGGCGCTAACGCCATCGGACCTATACTGCAAGGTATAGCCGCTCCTGTCAACGACCTGAGCCGAGGCTGCAAGGTAGAAGACATCGTGCAAATGATAATCATCACCGCCAACCAAGCTATCGGCTGACAACATTACTTATAATAAAGTACCATATCAAACACTCGTATTATGAAAATCCTTGTTCTTAATTGCGGTTCGTCGTCGATAAAGTACAAACTTTTCGAGATGGAAACCAAGAAGGTCATCGCACAAGGCGGTGCCGAAAAAATTGGTCTGAGCGACTCGTTCTTAGTTGTCAAGAAACCCTCGGGCGAGAAAGTTCAAATCGACAAACCGATGCCCGAACACACCGTAGGTATCGAGCTTATCTTATCCACCTTGGTCGATGCCGAACTCGGATGTCTGAGTTCTCTGAGCGAAATCGACGCAGTAGGTCACCGCGTAGTACACGGCGGCGAGAAGTTCAACAAGTCGGTTCTCATCACCGACGAGGTGCTCGCCATGATTAGCAACTGCGTAGAGTTAGCTCCGCTGCATAACCCCGCCAACCTCAAAGGTATAGATGCCATCTCTAAGACACTGCCGGGCGTGCCCCAGGTAGCCGTCTTCGACACCGCCTTCCATCAGACGATGCCCGACGAAGCGTTTATGTATGCTCTGCCTTACGAGCTGTACGAAAAGTACGCCATCCGTCGCTACGGCTTCCACGGCACCTCACACCGTTATGTCTCGCAACGTGTGTGCGACTTCCTCGGAGTGAAAAACCAAGGACTGCGCGTCGTCACCGCACACATCGGCAACGGCGGTTCGTGCGCAGCCATCGTAGATGGCAAGTCGGTAGATACGTCGATGGGTCTGACCCCTGTAGAAGGACTGATGATGGGTACACGTGCCGGCGACCTCGACCTCGGAGCTGCCACCTACATCATGGACAAAGAGCACCTCAACACCGCCGAGTTCTCGACATTGGTCAACAAGAAGTCAGGACTGCTCGGCGTTAGCGGCGTCTCGTCCGACGCAAGAGACATCGACAAAGCCATACGCGAAGGCAACAAACGAGCCGACTTGGCAAGACGTATGTTCATCTACCGCGTGAAGAAATATATCGGAGCCTACGCTGCCGCCATGAACGGTGTCGACATCATTGTCTTTACCGGTGGAATCGGAGAAAACGACCCATATATACGCGAGAAGATAGTAGAAGGTCTCACCTTCCTCGGCATCGAACTCGACTACGAGAAGAACGCCGGCTCACGCGGACAAGAGATAGAAATCTCTACCCCTAATAGCAAAGTGCGCGTGTGCGTCATCCCTACCGACGAAGAGCTTATGATAGCATCCGACACCATGGAGCTTGTGATTGGCAAATGACCATTGCCACAACTCGTGAGACATGACACTCGCACCACATAAGGTTCGGTGTTCGCAAGCAAGTTCACTCGCGCTACACTAAACAACGACAAGAGAGGGGCTGCCATTAGGCAGCCCCTCTCCCACTAACTACTAACAATCACTTATACAAAAAGTGTTTATCTGTTTACTTATACATAAAGCGTTTGATGCTACGTTTCGGAGTCTTGGCAAACTCCTCAGCGACAAGTTCGATGCTCGACAACTTAGCATAGTGCGGCAACTGCTTGTTGAGTTCCACAAGGTTCTGCTGCATCAGCTGCTCGATAGTCATTGACGCATATTGCGACTGACGAAGTACCTGCTCATCGGGATGTACCAACGCCACGAGTTGTCCTTTGCGGTCGACGACGACCGACTCGTTGACACCGGGCATATTGTTGATCTTGTCCTCTATCTCTTCGGGGTAGATATTCTGACCATTGGCACCTAATATCATCGCCTTCGAGCGCCCGCGGATGAATAGGTTGCCTGCCTTGTCAATCGTACCGAGGTCGCCGGTATGCAACCAACCTTCGCTGTCGATAGCCTGTGCTGTGGCTTCGGGATTCTTGTAATACCCCATCATCACGTGCTCGCCACGGAAGAGGATCTCACCTACCTTATTATATGGGTCGTCAGAGTCGATACGCAGCTCATTGCGCGTGACACACTTACCGCAGCAACCCTGCACCTCCTTATACCAATGCTCGTAACAGATTAGCGGACCCGCCTCTGTCATTCCATAACCCACCACGAAGGGGAACTTAATCCGGCGGAACACCTTCTCGACCTCGGCATTGATGGCAGCACCACCGGTGATAAGCCATATCAGGTTGCCGCCAAAAGCCTGCATCAACTGCTGGTATATCTTCTTCTCCACTATCTTGCAAAGCAGAGGTGTGTTCCACAAGAACTTCACAATAGGCTTGTTGAGGGCGGGGAAGATCTTAGCCTTGAATATCTTCTCGAGCACCAACGGCACGGTCAAGATCATGTAAGGCTTGGTCTCGGCATACGCCTTGAGCAGCACTGTAGGCGATGGCGTCTTGCTAAGGAAATAGACATGGCAACCGCCTGCCACCTGATACAAGAACTCGATGGTCATACCGAACATGTGCGCTAAGGGCAACATACAAACCTCCGTCCAACCGGCATGGTTGGGTATCGTCTCCTGACTATACTGCACGTTAGCCGAGATATTGCGGTACGAGAGCATCACACCCTTAGGCTCGCTTGTGGTGCCCGAGGTGTAGTTGATTATCATCAGGTCGTCGAGGTTGTCGGTGATAAATGCCACATCCTCTTTATGGTAGCCATTCGGAAACTGCTTATTGAAAAGCTCCACCGCCTTTTCTTGCGCCTTAGCTTGCACGTCGGTGCGGGCGTATAGCGTGCTGAAGTCCTCGGTGCTGACAACAAGCTGCACGTTGGGTGTGTTGTCGACCGAGATTCGCTTCCATACCGACTCGCCTGCGAAAATAGCTTTGGCGTCGGAGTGGTTGACTAACTTCTCGATGTCGGCAGCAACAAAAGCGTCCATGATAGATACTATCACACCTTTGTTGGCTGCAATACTAAGTAGCGATATAGCCCAGTTGGCGCAGTTTTTCGAGCAGATAACGACTTTGTCGCCTGCCCCTATCTCGGCTGCTTCGAGCAGAAACTTGATACGTTCCATCTTCTCAGCCATCTGACCGTAAGTGTAACTCACGTCGCCATCGTAGTCGGTCAGAGCCGGCTCGTCCCAGTATTTGGGGATATTGGTGTTGTAATAAGTGAAAAAATGTCGGGTAGGTGCTACCCCTTCAGATTTTTTGTTTTGTGTCATCGTGTTGTTGATTGATTATTTTGTCTTTTAGTATTCTCTTTTCATGGGCAACTGCTCGCTCTCAAAAGCCGAGTTGAACATCTAACAAAGCAGCTCCGATGTCGTAACTCGGCTCTATGCTCAAGCCCAACGCCGCACTCGCAATGCAAAAGTACCAAATTTCGTCCCCTGACTAAAATAATAGGTCTTTTTCGACTTTGCGAGGGACAAAAAATTCAATTATGTGGCAAAAAACGCTAATGTGGGGTAGAAAAATACAAAATAATGGTCTCGTCACTCTCGAATCTCAGTTATTTTTCGTACCTTTGCAGTTGCTATGTGTGCGAGCACTTAAGGCGATTGCACATATCCAAACATCAGCTAACAATCAACCAGCCATGGAACAAGAGATAAACAGCTCAGCCGAGCAAAACGTACAGCTTGCCGACACCGAAAATGCAGAAGTGCAGTATGGCGACGACTCGATAGTACACCTCGACGACCGCGAACACATCCGCCGTCGCCCGGGTATGTACATAGGTAAGTTAGGCGATGGCTCGCACTCCGACGACGGCATCTATGTGCTTATCAAAGAGACAGTCGACAACTCGATAGACGAATTCCGTATGGGCGAAGGCAAGGTCATCAACGTGACAATAGCCGACGGCAAAGTGACTGTTCGCGACTACGGACGAGGCATACCCTTGGGCAAGATGGTAGAAGCCGTGTCGATACTCAACACCGGCGGTAAATACGACACCAAAGCATTCAAGAAGTCGGTCGGACTGAATGGCGTAGGTACTAAAGCGGTGAATGCACTGTCGATGCATTTCACCGTGCAGTCGTTTCGCGAAGGCAAGATGCGCCGAGCCGAGTTCGTGCAAGGCAAACTCGTGTCCGACACCGGTATCATCGACAATACCACAGGCGAACAAAGGGGCACACTGATCGAGTTCGAGCCCGACAACTCGCGCGGACTATTCGAAAACTACGCCTTCCGCGACGACTTCGTCGAGACACTGATGCAAAACTATGCATATCTCAACACCGGACTCACCCTCGTCTATAACGGCAAGAAGTTCCAGTCGAAAAACGGACTCTATGACCTACTGGCTGACAACATGACCGTGCCCGCGCTATATCCTATCATACACCTCAAGGGCGAAGACATCGAGATAGCACTCACACACACCAATCAGAACAACGATGAATACCACTCGTTTGTCAACGGTCAGCACACCATACAAGGCGGCACACACCAGGCTGCTTACCGCGAGGCATTAGGAAAGACGATAAAAGAGTTCTTCGGCAAAAGCTTCGAGCTGTCGGACATCCGCAATGGCATTGTCGGTGCTATCGCCATCAACGTAGAAGAACCGACATTCGAGTCACAGACTAAAATCAAACTCGGCTCGAGAGATATGTCGCCTCAAGAGGGCAGCATCACGGTCAATAAGTTCGTCAACGACTTCGTGGGTCACGAACTCGACATCTACCTGCACAAGCACCCCGAGATAGCCGACATCATGCTCAAGAAAATACAAGACTCCGAGCGCGAACGCAAGGCTATCGCCGGCATCACCAAGCTGCAACGCGAGCGAGCCAAGAAAAACATGGTCAACAACCCCAAGCTGCGCGACTGCCGTGTACACTACAACGACCCAAAGCCCGTCAGCTCGTCGAAAGAAGCACAAGACGACCTCAGACAAGAGAGCTCTATCTTCATCACCGAGGGTCTGTCGGCATCCGGCTCGATCACACAGTCAAGAGACGTGATGACACAAGCGGTGTTCTCGCTGCGCGGAAAGCCGCTCAACAGTTACGGCCTGACAAAGAAAGTGGTATACGAAAACGAGGAATTCAACTGCCTGCAGTCGGCTCTCAACATCGAAGACGGACTCGACGACCTCAGATACAACAAAGTCATCATCGCCACCGATGCCGACGTCGACGGCATGCACATCCGACTGCTCATGCTCACTTTCTTCCTGCAGTTCTTCCCCGACTTGGTAAAAAAAGGACATGTCTACATCTTGCAGACCCCACTCTTCCGCGTCAAGAATAAGAAAGAAGTGCGATACTGCTACTCGGAAGAAGAACGACTCAAAGCCATCGACGAGCTCGCACCAAACCCCGAGATAACACGATTCAAAGGCTTGGGAGAAATTTCAGCCAACGAGTTCAAGGGCTTCATCGGTAGCGACATACGTCTCGACCAAGTGACACTGCGCAAAGAAGATACCGTGGCTGACCTCATGGAATTCTACATGGGTAAGAATACCACCGAACGGCAACAGTTTATCATCGACAACCTCGTAGTGGAAGAAGACGCTGCCGACTAACCAACCGACATCATGTGGCTCCTGATAATCACATTCATTCTTCTTGTCGTCGTCACCACGGTTGCGATAGAGATACGCGAACGACGACGTGCTGCCGGCACCACGGCTCTGACGTCTGAGAAACCGACACCTGCCCCTGCTGTCGACAACAACTGCTGCGGCATGCATCTGGTATGCGAACGAGAGTCGTTGCTTTCTGCCGACGACAACATCGAATACTACGATGACGAAGAACTCGACCAATTAGCCGGCATCCGCCCCGAAGACTACAACGACCGGCAGAAGGCTATGATAGCCGAAGTGTTCACAAGCATGAGAGCAGAAGACGTCATCGGCTGGGTGAGAAGTCTGCAACTGCGATCTATCGAACTGCCCTACGAACTGCGCGACGAAGTCCTCATGGTCGTCAGAGAACAACGAGCCGCCCGCAACAAAGGCTGACTACTACTTACTCTCGCCGACTTTTGTCACCTTCCTACACAGATACACCGCCGGCACTATCAGCACCAACGAGACTATTCCGAGCCATAATGTATCACCCGTACCAAAGGTATCGAGCACCGTCGTCGGAATATCTTTCGCTCTGAACACCGTATATAGCACCACCACAGATGCGTTGTTGGTGAAATGCGCTATCACCGGCAACCATAGCGACTCAGACCAATAAAGCAGATAGCCGAAGAAAGCGCCAAGCAACATGCGAGGGAAGAAACCGTAAAACTGCATGTGAATGGCAGAGAAGATGATGGCACACGCCCATATCGCAACCTTCACATTGCCTTGCTCCGAGAACATCTTTTGCAAAGTCCCGCGAAAACATAACTCTTCACAGAACGCCGGCAACATAGCTATCACTAACAAGTTGACGACGAAAGCCCATACCCCCGACACGCCTAAGAAACGCTCGACAAGCGCAGCCGCCGAGTCCTCCATCTGGCGTATCAACACCTCTATGTCGTGCATAAAAGCCGGCAGACCTATCTGCTGGTTCCAATACCCCAACAGGTTGATGCCGGGCAAGGCTATTATGATAGTCAGCACCACGCACAATGCCGCCTTCAACGTCACCGGCTTGTCAAGCGACAAGTAAGCGGCAGGGCGCGAACTGAACAACGGTGCCACCAACAGACATGGCAACGCAAAGACCGCTATCGTCTGAACAGCCTGCATAGCCTTCAACACCGACGTCTCCGACAGCCGCGAACTGAAACACAAAGTGAAGACAGAGATGATAACAACTGCCGTAACAAACATCACCGCCACGAAAAGCAGCAGCTTGAAGAATATGCCTCGCTGCTCGTATCTACCAATCCATTTCATATAAACAAAAGTAGTGCCTGCTACATTGCTTGGCAGACACTACTTAATTAAGCGTTATTCTTATTTCTTTTCTGCATTCATCTCGTTTGCCATCTCGGGGTCTACCAGTATTCGACCGCAATATTCGCAAACGATGATTTTCTTACGCAGCTTGATGTCAAGCTGACGCTGAGCCGGTATCTTATTGAAGCATCCGGTGCATGAGTCACGCTCGATGGTAACAACGGCAAGACCGTTGCGGGCATTACGACGGATACGATTGAAAGCTTGCAGGTTGCGCTCGTCGATATTCTTCTCAAGCTCCAAAGCGCGAGCCTTAAGCTGCTCTGCCTCTTGCTTGGTCTCGGCAAGTATCTCGCTCAGCTCCGACTTCTTCTGATTCAGATCGACAGTGCCCTCTTCGATACTCTTAAACGTACGAGCCTTCTCTTCTTGCTTGGCTTCAAGTGCAAGAGTATACTCTTTGATTCGCTTCTGGCACAGCTCTATCTCAGAAGTCTGATACTCTATCTCTTTGGTCAGGTTGTCGTACTCACGGTTGTTACGCACGTTCTTCTGCTGCTCCTGATACTTGGCGATGATAGCATTAGCCTGCTCTATTCCTACGCGATGCTCGCTAATCTGCGTCTCGTAGTTCTTTATCTCTTCCGAGATATTTTGCAGACGGGTGCGCAAACCCTCTATCTCGTCGCCCTTGTCTTTCACTTCCTGAGGCAACTCGCCTTGAAGTACTCGCAGACGATCAATCTCGCTGTCTACCTGCTGTAACTCATAGAGGGCTTTGAGCTTCTCCTCTACGGTAAGTTCTTTTTCTTGTTTTTCTTTTGCCATGATTGTATGTTATTAGTTATTATTTTCTTACTATTCGCTGCGTCTGACAAACACCTTCACTTTGTTGACATCATTCTGTGCTGCCACACATCTTACCTTCCCCCTGAGCAAACTGCCGAATATCTCTTTCGTAAAATGCTCCGACTCGAAATGTCCGATGTCGGCGATGTTGATTCTGCCGTCAGCGTTCAAGAACTCATGATACTTGAAGTCGGCTGACACATACACGTCTGCACTCTGACGTATCGCTTCGTCAACAAACTCGCTGCCGGCTCCGCCACAAAGAGCTATCTTGCTGACGGTCTCGTTTTCGTCGGTTCGACATACATAACGCAACGCCTTCGCCTCGAAGGTGACGCTTAGCAACTGCAGAAACTCGCTTAGCGACATCGGCTCGGGCAGATATCCTACCACTCCCAAACCTACGTTCTCGCCCGTGGGTTGCAGCAACTCGTAATCAGTAATGCCAAGCTTCTGAGCCATGTGACCGCTCACACCATGCAAATAAGTGTCCATCGAAGTATGAGCACTATATATCACCAAACCGGCACGGATGGCTTTTATCACACACCGCTGCTGACTGTTCACCCCTTCGATACACTTCATGCCGTGAAACAGCAACGGATGGTGCGAAATAATCATCTCGCAGCCTCTGGCTATCGCCTCATCCACTATCTGCTCCGACACATCAGTACACAACAAAGCAGAGGTTACCTCAGTATCTCTCTGCCCTATTTGTAAGCCCGAATTGTCCCAACTCTCTTGCTGCGACAGCGGCGCTACTTTTTCTATTAATGCTATGACGTCTTTTGCTTGCACTATCCTTTTTTTGTTCCTACTCCGGTCTTCACTTTCGCTGTCGACGACTTCTGAGTCTTGCCCTGTGCCTTCTGCACATTAGGCTGAGCATCAGCTTTCTTCGGTTCCTCAACAGGTGCCGACTCTTCTTCGCCCTCTTCCGCTACCGAGAAGTCATCTATACCGGCTTCGATTAGTATGTTATACCATAAAATAAGCTTCTTAATATCTGTCGGATACACGCGGTCGCGGTCGAAATCGGGCAACACCTCTGCAAAGTACTCACGCAACTGCTTAGCATCAGCCTTACGTGCATCTATCTGAGCTACTTTCCCGCCCTCCTTAGCCTTCAGCTTCTCAAGGACCTCGCTCAGAGAGATATCGTCACCGGTAGTATACATCGACACATCTGCCAAACTCACCACCTTATCGCGCGAATACGTAGGCATACGCTTGCCATCAAGCAGCGACTCTACTATCAGCATGTTGTTACCTCTGCTAACTAAACGAAACAAACCGGGCTTGCCGGTAATAGCAAGAATATTCTTCAGCATAATTTGTAATTGTTGTTTTCAAAAATCTTAAGGGCACTTCTTAAGGCATCTTACCATGCCGACAAGAAGCTGCTTTTCGAACTTATTTCGAAATATGCCGCAAAGGTACGCTTTTTTTTCTAATTTACAAAATATTTTGTACCTTTGCACCGCCAAATGAGGGCTTTTAACAGCCAACTACATGTCATAAGCAACAATATTCAGACCACACATGCTACCCAAGACCAATGTCAATATTAAGAATCGCCGCGCTTCGTTCGACTATATCATTCTCGACCGCTACCAGGCAGGAATACAACTCTTCGGCACAGAAATCAAGTCGATACGCGAGTCGAAAGCAAGCCTGACTGACACCTACTGCGCCTTCGTCAACGGAGAACTATGGGTTAAGCAGATGCATATCGCCGAATACCGATTCGGCAGTTACCTCAACCATATCCCTAAGCGAGATAGGAAACTGCTGCTACACAAGAAAGAGCTACGCAAACTCGAACGCGACACCAAAGAGTCAGGCAAAACAATAGTGCCACTCTCACTCTATATCGACCAGAACGGCAGAGCCAAAGTCGAAATAGCACTATGCCAAGGCAAACATAACTACGACAAACGACAAGCTCTCAAAGCAAAAGAAGACAAGAGAGAAGTACAACGAGCACTCAGAACAAGACGATAACCCGACAATATAGACACCAAAAAAATGAATACTAAAACTCAAACTATATGAAAAAGAAAGCATTACTTATGATTCTCGACGGCTGGGGAATCGGAAAGAAAGATAAAGCCGACGCTATCTACTGCACCTCCACCCCTCACTGGGACAAACTGCTCGAGACCTACCCACACGCTCAACTGCAAGCCTCAGGCGAAAATGTCGGACTACCCGACGGACAAATGGGTAACTCCGAAGTCGGACACCTCAACATAGGTGCCGGAAGAGTGGTGTATCAAGACCTCGTCAAGATCAACCGCGCATGCAAAGACGGTAGCATCAAGCAAAACCCCGAAATAGTGTCGGCTTACAGCTATGCCAAACAAACAGGCAAAAATCTGCATATCATGGGACTCACCTCCGACGGAGGCGTACACTCGTCGCTCGAGCACCTCTTCTACCTATGCGACATTGCCGATGAATACGGACTCAAAGGTAAAACTTTCATACATTGCTTTATGGACGGACGCGACACCGACCCCCATTCCGGCATCGGCTTTATCGACCAACTCGAACAGCACCTCAGCCATAGCGCAGGCGAGATAGCCTCTATATGCGGACGCTACTACGCCATGGACCGCGACAAACGATGGGAGAGAATCAAACAAGCCTACGACCTGCTCGTCGAAGGCAAGGGCGACAAATTCGAGTCGATGCACCAAGCTATGCAAGCAAGCTACGACAACGACGTCACCGATGAATTCGTAAAACCTATAGTACATGTTCGAGACGGCAAACCCATAGCTACCATCAGCGAAGGCGACGTGGTCATCTTCTTCAACTACCGCAACGACCGAGCCAAAGAAATGACAATAGCCCTCACACAGACAGACATGCCCGAAAACGGCATGCACACCATTCCACAACTGCAATACTATTGCATGACACCCTACGACTCGTCATTCGAAGGACTGCATATCCTCTTCCCTAAAGAGAACGTGACTAACACCCTCGGTGAAATCGTGTCTAAACAAGGACTTCGACAACTACGTATTGCCGAAACCGAGAAGTTCGCACACGTCACCTTCTTCTTCTCGGGCGGACGCGAAGCAGAGTTCGAAAACGAAGACCGCATACTCATCCCCTCACCTAAGGTAGCCACCTACGACCTGCAACCTATGATGTCGGCACCCGAAGTGACAATAGCACTGCGCGACGCACTCTACTCCGGCAAATACGACTGCATCATACTCAACTATGCCAACGGAGACATGGTAGGACACACTGGCGTATACGAGGCTATACAACATGCGGTTACTACCATCGACATCTGCGTCAACGAGACCGTCACTGCTGCCCGACGCAACGGATACGAGGTCATCATCATCGCCGACCACGGCAACTGCGACAACGCCATCAACCCCGACGGAACCCCCAATACAGCACACTCGCTCAACCCAGTACCTTTCGTCTATATATCCGACAACAAACAAGCACGTGTCACCGACGGTATACTCGCCGACGTAGCTCCTTCTATTCTACATATTCTCGGCATCGAACAACCCGCCGAGATGACCGGACACTGTCTGATACAAGACTAAAAGATACTATACTCCTAACTACGACACTCTCGTTACTCTCATCGGCACCCCCGATGAGGTAACTAAGCGTCATACGCCCAACCTAAGGAATGAAACGCTGCCTGTGCTTTGTGCCGACGTTGTTGGTAGCAGCCTCGGTCTTGTATCTGAGTCTGCTACGCGAGCCGCACCTGATGCTCAACGACATGGTGCGACTGCCTTGGTCCGACAAGATAGCACATGCCCTGATGTACTTCACACTCACTGCGGTATATATCTTCGACCTCAGACGGCTTAGCCGCAACATTCAGATGCCTAAGCCTAAATACACTAACGCAGTAGTGGTAGGAGCAGTGGCTATTATAGCGTATGGTGGACTGATAGAGCTGCTGCAAGGCGCTTTCTTCGCACCACGCACCGCCGAATGGCTCGACTGGCTCGCCGACACCATCGGAACACTTACGGCAACAGCGCTGATGACGGCAAGAAACACCAACACATGATTGCCTTCAAGCACTACATGCATTGTCTAATCATTAAAACATAACTATCATGAAAATCGTCGTATTTACCGGTGCCGGCATCTCGGCAGAAAGCGGACTCGGCACATTCCGCGACTCAGACGGACTCTGGGAGAAATACAGTATACAAGAGGTATGCACACACGAGGCATGGCTGCGCAACCCACAACTATGTGTCGACTTCTACAACGCACGCCGACGCGACACACTCGCCGCCAAACCCAACGAAGCACACAGAGCCATCGCACGACTGCAACGCTTCTACCCTAACACCGAAATCATAACACAGAATATCGACGACCTGCACGAACGTGCCGGAAGCCGCAACATCACACACCTACACGGCGAGATAGTCAAACTACGTAGCGAAAACAACGACACCGCCACCGTGCCTATCGAAGGCTGGGAACAACACTACGGCGACCGACATCCCGACGGCTCACTGCTCAGACCATACATCGTCTTCTTCGGAGAGGCAGTACCATACTTCAGCAAAGCATGCGAGATAGCACAAACCGCCGACATCTTCATCGTCGTCGGTACCTCACTCGCTGTCTACCCCGCAGCCTCACTGCTCGACTACGTCAAACCCAAAACTAAAATCTACGTCGTTGACCCCGGACAACCCGACTTCGGGATATACAAAAACCGCGTCGTACACATCAAACAAAAGGCATCGATAGGCGTGCCACAACTGGTAGACCAAATAGTTAACAAACCGCTATGACCACCATTCTAAACATCGAAACATCCACCAACGTATGCAGTGTAGCCCTCGGCTGCGATGGCAAAGTAGTGGCAGAACGTCACAATGACGCAGCCAACCACGCTGTGATGCTACCCGTCTTTATCGACGAGATACTCAAATATATCCGACAACACTCACTTCATCTCGATGCCATCTGCGTCTCCGGGGGACCGGGATCCTATACCGGACTGCGCATCGGAGTATCAACAGCCAAAGGTCTTTGCTACGGGATGAGCATACCTCTACTCGCCATCGACACCACAGAGGTGATAGCAGCACACGCCTTACAAAAAACGACATTAGATACCGACGCCCTGATATGCCCCATGATCGACGCACGACGTATGGAAGTATACACCGCCCTGTACGACATCAACCTCACACGACTAACCGATATCACACCACTTGTCGTCGAAGCCGACTCTTTCGCACAACAGCTGCTGACTCATCAAGTGTACTTCTGCGGCAACGGCGCCGACAAATGCAAACAGACACTCACACACCCCAACGCACATTTCATCGACTCGGTAGAGGCAATGGCATCAGCAATGACCGAACTGTCATTCTCAAAATTCCAACAAGTACAAAACAAAGAAACGAAAAGCGAAGACGTGGCATACTATACGCCCTTCTATCTAAAGGAGTTCCAAGCCGCCGCGTCACACGTCAAAGGACTCAGATAACACTTATATCGAGAATCGTCGTTCTATTCACGCACGCCACCTCACGCAATAGCAGGAATTATATACCGGCAAGAGAAGATATCATTCTGTGCAATTTTGGCAGATTGGTATCTTCTCTCTTTGCGTCAGCACTCGCTCACGAAACGCCATGGCCGACTCCGAAAACCACGCCTCTTGCAAAGACGTATTCCTACCGAACGAATACTGCTCTGCCTTGTCGAAACAGCAGGGCAGCACATTGCCATCGGCTGCAACCACACATCCGCGCCATAGCCTCAGACACCGGCGGCGAAGCTTGCCATGCAGCCTGTAGCTGCCATCTGCAGCCTGCTCATAGCGCGAAAGCGACTTGTCATCAGGTAGTAACGATTCGAAGTTACGCTCATCCGAAATCTGAACCGTCTTCAACACGAAACGGGTAGCACCAAGCTCACGATACCTGCGACGCAGCTCCTCCCACTCGTGCTGATTGGTCTTAAGCATCAGACACTGCAACTCGATCTCAATATCCGATCCGAACTCCGCCTTGGCTTCTGAAAGCCACGAAAGGGCATCAAGTACGCACTTCACCTTTCCACCACGCCTATACCGCTCGTAGGTCGACTGCGTCAGACCATCCATACTCACTATTATCTTGCTCAGACCGGCAGACACAAGCTGATATGCCATCTCCCTACTAATAGCCTGAGCATTGGTCGACACAATAGTCACCATCCTAAACTTTTGAGCTTCACCGATAAACATCGGCAACTGACTATTCAGAGTAGGCTCGCCTTGAAAGTAAAACTGCATAGTATGAACACATGGCGCTACTTCTGCAAGCAATGGAATGAGCACCGAAGCATGCATCAACCTACGCTCCGAAACCGGTCGACGATGAGTGCCTACATAACATTCCGGACAACTAAGCTGGCAATAGTTGGCAGGCTCCACCGAGATAAAACATGGCTTATGACGAAAATAGCGTACCTTACCACGAGACAATATATAACTCAATAGGCATCTTGCCTCATTAGCAAGACGCCTAAAAGTAAAAGCACGACAATATGCTCTAAAGAGCGACATCGAACTCGGGATTAGTGAACAGGTATCTTGTTCACACGGCGCTCATGACGACCGCCTTCGAAGTCGGTAGTGAAAAACACCTCTACCATCTCAAGCGCCAACTCCTCAGTCACGAAGTTTGCAGGCAGACCCAACACATTGGCATTATTGTGCTGACGAGCTAAACGAGCTATGTCGGTATTCCAACACAAGGCAGCACGAATACCCTGATGCTTGTTGGCGGTCATGCAGATTCCATTGCCGGTCGAGCAAATCGTGATACCGAAATCATATTCGCCCGTCTCCACTGCCTGAGCCATCGGATGAGCAAAGTCAGGATAGTCGCAACTCTCGGTCGAAAAGCAGCCGAAATCGCGAACCATGGCATGATGATGCTTTAGCCACTCTATCACTTTTAGTTTGAGGTTATAGCCTGCGTGATCCGACGCAAGGGCTATCGTCATTTCCGAAATAGGTTTCATATCTGTGATTTTATAAATTTGACTCTATCTTCTTCTTTAGCTCGCCGAAGTCAACATACCTACCCACTATCTCACCTTTCTTATCGATAAGAAACATAGTAGGTAATGCCTGCACATTATATGTCAACAACACTTTGTCGTTAACGCCGGGCTCACACCAAACCGTCGTCCACGGCAAGTTCTCTGCCGACTGCTGCCACAGCAACTTACTGCGGTCGACTGACACCGAGTATATCTCAAGTCCGCGCGAGTGGTACTTATTATACAACTCTCGCAACTCGAATATATAACCTTTCGACTGCTGCATCTCTATCGCCGAGAAGTCGAGCAAGATGAGTTTGCCACGCAACTGCGAAAGCGACTGCGTTTGGTCGTTTTCATCGGAAAGACTGATATCGAGAAATGCGTTATCCGCCTCTTCTATCATCTGCTGTAGCTTCTGCTGATTCGCCGCTGCCTTCTCTTCGTTGATGATAGCCAGCACTTGCTTGTACAAAGCTTTGCTACGATAATATTGCGGCATAAAGGTATTAAAGGCTGTTGCCACCGAGCGGAAATAAGGCAAGTCGTTGTCATCGTACGGGTTGAGTATATACCTGCCGCCACGTGTCTGATGCAAAGCATAATATGCCACCATACTCCTCGGGTCCGACAACACTACCGAACGCTGCAACTCACGGTGCTCATCCAACGTGTTGGTAAGCACCGACTGCCGCAACTCTGCTAACCGACCCGTCTTCTCCGAGCCCTCAAGACGCTGCGGCACTACCATATTGTCAGCATCAAGACCAACAATGATATGCTCGGTGGAATCGACAACAAACACAAAACGCTGACCATCTAATCGCAACTGATAGATATCGGGATATTCGGGGCGACGCTGACGAAAACTGAACTTGCCCGACGACTTGACACGAACCGAGTCGAGTACGATATTGCCCATCAACGAAGTCTGCTCAAGGTATAGCATCTCTCCCTCAGCATTATCTAAAGTACCTTCTATCTGAAAATACTCTCCGTGCTTACATCCGAAAAACAACAGGGATGCAGCTAATAATATGACGCAACGTATTCTCATCTTAATTTACATAACTTACAAGGTATGCTATGTTTTCGGCGAAAAGCTTTACCGAGATAGCAAGCAACACTACGCCGAAGAACTTACGAATGATATATATGCCTATGTCACCAAGCACCTTATGCACCCAATCGGTGGCTTTCAGCGTAATGTAAAGCACCACCATAATCAGAAACAAAGCTATCACTATCTCCATCGGCTTATACTCTGCCTGAATAGCCACAATAGCAGCAAAAGCACCGGGACCGGCAAAGAGCGGGAAGGCAAGAGGCACTATCGAAGAAGCACCCTCAGGACCATTGTTCTTGAATATCTCAATGTCACATATCATCTCTATCGCCATCAAAAACAAGATGATAGCACCGGCGGCAGCAAACGAACGAATATCTACTCCCAAAAAACTCAGAACCCACTCCCCCGCAAACTGAAAGACCAACAAGATAATAAACGAGATCAAAGCAACACGAAACGATTCGATCTTCTCGCCTTTCGCCTTCATGTTCAAAATTATAGGCATACTGCCCAATGGGTCAATAATCGGCATCAAAACAAGAAATGCCGCTATAACATTTAATATTCGTATATCAAACGACATAGTAGTTAGGTATTATAATGTGTTATGGTATTATTTGATTTTCTTTATTTCAACTCGCATCAACTCAACTACGCAAATAGCGAGCACAAAGGTAATAAAAATACTTTGAATATGAAAATTTTTGCCTAATTAGTTGAACAATCAGCCACATTACTTGCATAATTGAGAAAAAAGCATTACCTTTGCCACGTTGATTTACGCTCGCTATTTTCGAGCCTGTTTAGGTCTGCGTAACACATTTTCAAAAATAAAACGATAAATTTATGATTAACTCACAAGACATTAAAAACGGCGTTTGCATCAGAATGGACGGTCGTTTGTATTTCGTGATTGAATTTCTTCACGTTAAACCGGGTAAAGGCAACACTATCATGCGCGTTAAGTTCAAAGATGTAGTCGACGGCAGAGTTTTAGAGCGCCGCTTCAACATCGGCGAGAAACTTGAAGACGTTAGAGTAGAACGCCGCCCATACCAGTTCCTCTACAAGGAAGGTTCCGACTATATTTTCATGAATCAGGAGACATATGAGCAGGTCCCTATCGCTCATGACCTTATCACCGGAGTAGACTATCTCAAGGAAGGGTTCATCGTGGACGTGGTTAGCGATGCCTCAACAGAGACAGTGCTGTTTGCTGAGCTCCCCACTAAGGTTGAGCTTACCGTCGCCTACACCGAGCCCGGACTGAAAGGCGACACCGCCACCAACACCCTCAAACCCGCCAAACTCGAAACCGGAGCCGAGATACGAGTACCACTCTTCATCAACGAAGGAGAAGTGATACGCATCGACACACGCGACGGCAGCTACTGCGAGCGAGTAAGATAAACAACGTCTACATACAACCAATAAAAGTGTGCCTCGCACACTTTTTTGGTATATATGCCACCAACAAGCCACACCATCACACACGGATAAAGACGCATAACCTACATTACTATGATAGAACGACAAGTGATAGAAAGAGTATACGACACCGCCAACATCGTAGATGTCGTTTCCGACTACGTCTCACTCAAACGACGCGGCGCTAACTACATAGGTCTATGTCCGTTTCATACCGAACGAACAGGCTCATTCACCGTCTCTCCGTCCAAAGGCATATATAAATGTTTCGGGTGCGGCGAAGCTGGCAACGTCATTACTTTCGTCCAGAAAATAGAAAGCTGCTCATTCCCCGAAGCAGTCAAGAAAGTGGCAAAGAAATACGGCATCGAAGTAGTTGAAAAAGACCGCACACAAGAAGAAATACAACGCGATACCGAACGCGACGCCATGTTCCGACTCAACGACTTCGCACGTAACTGGTTCGAACAACAACTCTGGCAAACAGACGAAGGACAGTCGGTCGGACTCGGATACTTCCGCTCACGAGGACTCCGAGACGACATCATTCACCTCTTTCACTTAGGCTACGCTCCGAACAGAAACATCTTCTTAGACGAAGCCAAGAAGGCAGGATTCGAAGAAGACATCATACTCAAATCCGGCATCTGCAGCATACCTGCCGAAGGCGACCAGACACGACGATACGACCGATTCCGCGACCGAGTCATCTTCCCGTGGTTCAACTACTCGGGCAAAGTTGTCGCCTTCAACGGACGAATAATGCGAGCCAAAGAAAACACCGGCAAATATGTCAATAGCCACGAGATAGAAGGCATCTTCGAAAAACGACGCGAGCTATACGGCATCTTCTTCGCTATCAAAGAAATCACCAAACAGCAGCTCTGCTACCTCGTAGAAGGACAGTTAGACGTTATCTCTATGGTACAAGCCGGTATCAGCAACGTAGTTGCCTCGTCCGGCACCGCTCTGACCGAGCAGCAAGTCAGGCTCATCAAACGATATGCAAAAAACATAGTGATAATGTACGATGCCGACGCTGCCGGCGTCAAAGCGGCAAAAAGAGCTATCGACATGTTCCTCAGCGAAGGCATCAACGTCAAACTCATCACCATGCCCGAAGGAGAAGACCCCGACTCCATGACACATAAGATGTCGAGCGAACAGTTTGCTAAATACCTCGAAGACAACCAAACCGACTTCGTACAATATAAAATCAACCGTGCCGGCAACGACGTCAGACTAAACCCCGAAAAATTCGGAGAACTCGTCAACGAGATATGCCAAAGCATAGCCTGCATCAGAGACAACATCTCACGCAGCGTCTTCACTCAATATGCAGCACAACATCTGTCCATCGACGAACGTGAGATACAAAAGAAAGTCAATAGTCTGATAGCCGAAGAAATCGAGAAACGAAATAGCAAGACATACGCCGAGACACCACCGAGCGTAGACCGAGACAATAGCACCTCTGAAACACCTACTCCTTCTCAAACTCCTGCCACACCGCCACAAGTGCAAACGTCAAAGCGCGTGAAAATAGAAAAAAGCTTAGTGCAGATTCTACTCCGTATGGGACAACAGCCCTTCTTCACCTACGACGACGGCACCACTTGCTCTGTAGCGCAATATGTCATATCTTCTTTACAAAACGACAAGACAATTTTCAAAGACGAAGCATACAGAACCATCATCGATGAGTACGCCGCACACGACGACGAACCCAACTTCAACCCCGAGCTGTTCTTCACCACACATACCGACCCCGAAATCGTCAAACTCGCAAGCCAACTGCTGCTCGACAGATACCAAGTGAGCAAGATTTTCGATAACGACAAACTTGGCAAGCAACAAGAGACAAACGACAACGAGCCGGAAGAAAAAAACGCTAAAGAACAAGAGGAGATACTCTACCAGCTACCTAAGATAATGCTGCAATATAAAATCAGCATCATCGCCGAGATGCTCGAGCAGATAAAGTCCGATCTCAACGATGGTCAGCATGTCGACCAATCCGAAACGCTGCTCATCAGACAAACACAACTCAAACAACTCCAAATGCAAATCAATGCCGCCATCAAAAAACTCTAAACACTAAACACAAAACACAAACACTAAACTCTAAACTCTAAACTCTAAAATGCTTTTCAACGAGATAGTTTATGGTCCGATACACTCTCGCCGCTTAGGCCTGTCGCTCGGACTAAACGTGATGCCCACCGACTGCAAACTATGCAGCTTCGACTGCATATACTGCGAGTGCGGCTTCAACCGACCCGCACCACATCCCAAGCTGCCTACCGTCGACGACTTCCACAACGCACTCGACAAGAAACTCGCGGAGCTTAAAAGTCAAGACATACACCCCGATGTTCTCACTTTCTCAGGCAACGGCGAACCCACCCTGCACCCCGACTTTGTCGATATCATGAAAGTCACAGTCGAACTGCGCAACAAATACGCACCGGAAGCAAAGATATCAGTGCTGAGCAACTCCACACAACTTTTCAGAACCGACATAAGAGAAGCACTATGGCTCGCCGACAACAGAATCCTAAAACTCGACTCCGCCATCGACACCACCATGCGCCTGATAGACCAACCTGTCAACAAGCAACTTAAGGTCAACGACATCGTTGCTATGCTGTCGCAATTCGACTCCGACTTCATCCTGCAAACATGTATGCTCAGAGGCTACGTAAACGGCGTTTTCATCGACAATACTACACCACATGAACTCGAAGCATGGTATAACGTGGTTGACATGCTCAGCCCTGCCGAAGTGATGATTTACGTAATCGACAGAAAAACGCCCGTCGACACACTCGAAAAAATAGACTCCGACACCATGAACCGTATCGCCGATGAGCTCCGACAACGCTCACACCAAGTACAAGTGAGCTGCTGAATTTGCGTATTTGTGTTTTTTTTCATAACTTTGCGCGTTTTACAAAAAAACAACGCATGACAACACTCGTTTTTGCAACCAACAACGCCCATAAGCTTGCCGAAGCACGCAGCATCTTAGGCGACGACTTCCATGTACTGAGTCTGGCAGACATAGGCTGCACTGCCGACGTCGACGAAAACGCCGACACACTCGAAGGCAACTCACTACTCAAAGCCGAGTATGTCTTCCGCCATTACGGATGCGACTGCTTTGCCGATGATACCGGGCTCGAAGTCAGAGCTTTAGGCGGCGCACCCGGGGTGCATACCGCTCGATATGCATCCGACATACCCGACCCCGCTGCCAACCGACAAAAGCTACTCCGACAACTGAGCGGATGCTCCGACCGTTCAGCACAATTCCGCACTGCCGTCACTCTCTTTATGGGCGGCAACAAATACAGCTGCAACGGAATAGTAAAGGGTACAATAGCCACGCAAGAGAAAGGTGACGGCGGATTCGGATACGACCCGCTATTCATACCCGACGGCTACGAACTCACCTTCGCACAGCTGCCAACACAAATAAAAAACACCATAAGTCACAGAGCCAACGCTCTTCACAATATGAAAGAAATCATCGATTCTATACACAAGAAACTTTAGAACCGCTTGACTACTTACACAACGACTTGTTCGATTTCATAAACAAACGAAAAATTAGGTAACATGAGAAAGATATTATTAGCTTTGGCTGCAATAGCCATGTCAACAGCCGCCTTTGCACAAATGCCGATAGGCTCGTGGCGAGTGCACTTTTCATATAGTTCGGTCAACCAAATTGCACAAACACCTAACAAAGTGTTTGCCATGAGCGAGGGCTCGCTTTATTCGGTTGACAAATTAGACCAAACCATCGAGTTCTACAGCAAGCTCTCCGGACTCAATGGCACCAACATACACTATATCAAATACGACCCGTCAAACTCCACCTTGTTCATCGGCTATTCCAACGGACTGATTGACCTAATGCGGGATGGAGAAATCAACAACATAAGCGACCTGTATCAAAAGCAACTCAACAGCACCAAAAACATCAACGACATCTGCTTCTTCAACAACCGTGCTTATGTCGCTACCGACTTCGGCATCATCGTGGTTAACATCCCACGCAGCGAGATAGAAGCAACCTACTACATCGGCAACAACGCCGCCGACGTAAAAGTCATTTCTCTCACTATCGTCGACAACACTATTTATGCCACCTCCGGCACCGACATCTACTACGCTAACATGCTCACCGACAACCTCGTCGACTTCTCATATTGGAGACGTCAGAGCCTGCCGGCAAACACTAATGTAACGAGTTTAGCTAACTTCAACGGTAGCCTCTGCGCCTCAGCTGGGGGCAAAATATACACACTGAGCAACAACTCCTGGCAAGAACGCTTTGCACAACGCAACATCACATCCTTGTCTACTACCGGCGACAAACTGATTGGTTACACCACTGACAAGCTCTGCGTACTCGACAACGACTTCAACTTTACCGAACTGCCCGTCTTCTACGGCTCACCACAAGTCGAATACGACAGCTCCTCAAAACAATGGTGGTTTGCAGCACGCTCGCATGGACTCGCCTGCTACTCTGTCAATAACAACAGCTACGAGACCTTCCTGCCTAACGGACCCGCACAAAACCTCTCATACCGACTCAAGTATGACAACTCACGCATCATCGCAGTGCCGGGTGCACGCTGGGCGGACAGAGCAAAGAAACTCGCACAAATCATGATATACGAAAACGGAGTATGGACCAACACCGACTACTCCGAACTCGTCGCTTTCGCCGGACAACAAGTATACGACTTCATGAACGTAGCTGTCGACCCAAGAGATAAAAATCATTTCTTCGCCACAAGCTATGGATGCGGACTTTTCGAATACCAAGACCTCAAACCCATCAAACGCTATACTCCCGACAACTCAAGCCTCAGCTGCGCCGCATCACCAACAGCCCAAAACTTCTACACACGTACCGATGGTGCTATCTTCGACAAAGACAACAACCTATGGGTAATGTCGACAGGTCCGAACGGACCAAACATCAACATCATGGCGCCCGACGGCACTTGGCACACTACCGACATCGTCTCAGGCGGACAGAGAGTGGTATACAACACTCCACAAGAGATACTTATCGACAGCAAACGACCTAACTACAAATGGATCGCCAATGGTCGCGACGTGCCGGGATTAGGTCTGCTCGACGACAACGGAACACCGCTCGACTTCAGCGACGACCGCACCATCTTCCGCACTTCACTACACGACCAACTCAACAACGACATATCCATCGACCTCGTCTTCTCATGCACCCAAGACAAAGAAGGAGACATCTGGCTCGGTACACTATCCGGACCGCTCAAGATATCATACAACACCGACTTTATGAAATCAGACCTGTGCGAGAGAGTGATGATACAACGTACCGACGGCTCAGAACTCTTCGACTTCCTTCTCAGCGATGAACGTATCAACGCCATCGCCGTCGACGGAGCCAACCGCAAATGGATGGGCACACACAACTCAGGTGCCTTCCTGCTCTCTGCCGACGGCAAACAGACAATACACCATTTCACTACCGACAACTCACCAATGCCTTCCAACACTGTGCAGTCCATCATCGTCGACCCACAAACAGGAGAAGTGTTTATCGGCACCGAAAACGGACTGGTTTCATTCCAATCAGATGCCACAGACGGTGAAAGCGAATACAAAGACGTATACGCCTACCCTAACCCCGTCAGACCCGACTTCGGTGGAACAATCACCATCGTCGGACTCAAAACAGACTCTAAGATTCTCATCTCCACCATCGCCGGACAACTCGTATACCGCACGCAAAGCAATGGCGGTATGGCAACATGGGACGGACGCGACGGATACGGCAGAAGAGTACCGACAGGTGTATACGTGGTCAACGCCATCGATAGCGACAACAAAGAACACGAACTAACGAAAATCCTAATAATGAACCAATAGTAAACTGCGCAGTATGAAAACGAAACTTCTAATCCTCACTTGCACAACTATGCTTATAGCTTGCACCAACACCAACCCGTTCCTAACCGAAAACACCAACCCCTATGGTGTACCGGCGTTCGACAAAATAAAACCCGAACACTACATGCCCGCGTTCGAAAAAGCTTTGGCTGAGTCTGAGAAGGAAATAGCAGCTATCACCGACAACACCGAAACTCCAACTTTCGACAACACCATCGTAGCATTAGACCGAAGCGGCGAACTGCTCGACGCCGTCAGCGCGGCTTTCTTCAATGTACTCGAAGCCGATGGCAACCGACAACTCGAAGACATAGCCGAACAGATTAGCCCCCGACTCTCACAACACAGCGACCGTATCATGCTTAGCGATAAGCTGTTCGACCGTATTCGCACCGTCTACGAACAACGCGACCAACTCAACCTCAACAACGAACAGATGCGACTGCTCACTGAAACATACAAGAGCTTCGTGCGCAGCGGTGCACTACTCAACGAAGCTGACAAACAGCGACTCATGCAAATCAACGAGCAACTGTCGGTGCTCTCGCTGAAATTCGGACAAAACGTACAAAACGAAACCAACAACTGCGAGATATTCATTACCGACGAGCAAGAGCTGTCCGGATTGCCGGAGAGTGCCAAACAAGCCGCAAAAGAACTCGCCGAACAAGCCGGCAGACCCGATGCATGGAAGTTCTACCCGACACGCACCAGCTTCGTGCCCGTACTACAATATGCCGACAACCGCGAACTGCGTAAGACACTGCTGATGGCTTACACCACGCGCGGCAACCACGACAACGAATACGACAACAAACAGATTATCAAACAAACCATGCATCTGCGTCTCGAGAAAGCACAACTGTTAGGATACCAAAACCCTGCCGACTACCAACTCGACGACTGCATGGCACACGACTCCAAGACCGTCGACGCCTTCCTCGAGTCGGTATGGAAACCCTCACTCGCCAAAGCTACTCAAGAAGCAGCAGCACTACAACAACTGCTCGAAGCCGACCTCCCGGGAGAGACTTTGCAACCATGGGACTGGTGGTACTACGCCGAGAAACTGCGCAAACGCGACTACGACATCGACGAACAACAACTCAAACCCTATTTCGAACTCAATGCCGTCAGAAACGGAGCCTTCGAAGTGGCACACCGACTCTATGGACTACAATTCGAACCACTCAACGACATGCCCGTCTACAATAAGGACGTGGAGGTCTTCCGCGTCACCGATGCCAACAACCAACTGATAGGCATTCTCTACACCGACTACTTCCCACGAGCCGGCAAACGACCCGGAGCATGGATGGAGAATATATGTAGCCAATATGTCGACGCTGCAGGTGTCGACCACCGACCCGTCATCATCAACGTTGGTAACTTCACCAAACCTACCGCCACCGAACCTTCGCTGCTCTCGATGGACGACGTTGAGACTCTATTCCACGAGTTCGGACATGCCATACACGGACTGCTGTCGAAAGCAACATACAAAACACTGTCGGGCACCAACGTGCCACGCGACTTCGTCGAGATGCCCTCACAATTCATGGAAAACTACTGCTACGAACCCGAGGTCATGCGACTCTACGCCAAACACTACCAAACAGGCGAAGTCATACCCGACGCTCTGATAGAGAAAATCAACAACGCATCGAAATTCAACCAGGGCTTCGTCGAGACCGAACTACTGTCGGCTTCCATACTCGACATGGACTATCACGAGATCACCGACACAGCCGACTTCGACGTCAACGCCTTCGAACAAGCAAGCATGCAGAAGATGCAGATGATACCGCAAATCATAGTACGCTATCGCTCCACTTTCTTCAACCATATCTTCATGACCGGATACGAAGCAGGATACTATAGCTACACCTGGTCTGCCGTACTCGACTCCGACGCATTCTACGCATTCAAAGAGACAGGCGACATCTTCAACCCCGAAGTGGCAGCACGCTTTAGACATCTGCTCGAACAGGGCGGAACGAAAGACGCACAAGAGCTATACAACGAATTCAGAGGCAGACAAGCCGACCCTAAATACCTGCTCATCAAGAAAGGACTTATCGAAGAGTAACACATAAACGAACAACGAGAAAGCCAACCATCCGCGATGAGGTATTTTCTGATACATATCACCGAACACAAACTCCTTGCTATAGCTCTGCCGGGAGTATGTGCTCTTGCATGCTGGATTCCCTCACTGCTTAACACACCATGGCAGACTATAGCCACACTCGCCATAGCTATCATCAACGCAGTGATATTCATGCAGATATGTTATCAAACCAACCTCACTCGCACACATGCCCTGCTGCCGGTATTGATGTACCTGCTACCTCTCTCGTCGGTCTCAGCATTACACACGGCATGGCAGGCACAGATCATCGGCACCTGCATGCTGCTGATGCTAATGCAACTCACTTCTACATATCGCTCCGACAACGCCACCGAAGAGGCTTTCATGTCTACTCTCATCTTAACCGCTGCTGCTTTTCTCTGCCCCGACATGCTGTATTTCATACCCGCACTCTGGCTTATTTTCGCCTTTCAGCGGTCGCTAAACCTCAAAGTCTTTCTCGCCACCGTGATAGCAATAGCGCTTGCAGCCATAGCACTTGCTGTGCTATACTACCTGCCTCAAACAGCATACAGCATCGACTTCGAAAGTATGGTACATCGCCTCAGATGGCAGCCGACAGTGTTTAACATCACCATCACCATAGCAGCTACCACTGCCGTCGTTTTCATGGCTTTCGCACTCGTCAGCTTCAGCTCCGAAAACGTATCCGGACAGACATACATCACCATCAGCGCTATCCCACTGCTCACTGCCTTACTGCTCTTCTTTTTTTCATCACAACATCTTACTTTTATGCCCACCCTGCTGCTGCTTTTTCTCGGTGTGTTTGCTACCCATTTTTTCCTCTCGCGCCAGAGCATGCCACGCGGCATCACATACCTTTTTTACATACTGCTAACACTCACCAACCGCATACTCAATATGACTATATATTAGAACTATGAAACGGATATTACTTCTACTGATAACCATCACTTGCGCTACCGCTATGTGGTCGCAAGAGTCACGCGATAACTTCTTAGACGAGCCACAGAAGAAAGACAAACGCGAATACCACTTCGGTGCCGACTACCGCGTGCTGGCAGGTTATGTCCAAGACTGGCAAAACAGCACAGCCCTCACCTACCCCGACCTCTACCTGCATGGTGGCAAGCTCGGCTTCACCGTCGACCTCTTCCTGCCATACGACTTATCATTCGTCACAGGGGTAAGCTACACTCTCACCGCAGGACAACATTCGCAGCACTGGCGCTCAATGAACGCCGAGACAACACAGAAAGAAGTCATCGAACATCACATCACCAAACACACCCTTGACATACCACTACACCTCAGCTACCGACAGAAACTATGGAAAGAGTTAGCACTCGTGTTCTACGGAGGACCGCAACTGCAGTTCGGACTCTATGAATACGACCGATGCGTAACAAGCCTCTCACCTGCAACACAGCAGTGGCTCGAAGACAATGGTGTACATACCACTCCCTACAACCGCAATGGCGACGAGCTGATGCCTTTCAACCTGCAAATTTCTGTCGGTGGAGGACTCGAATGGGACTCTTACCGACTGCAAGCTGGATACGACTTCGGTCTTATCAACCGCGCACGACAATACACCAACAACTCCCAATATAAACCATTCATGCGCGAATGGAGCTGGAACGTTTGCTTCGCATACCGATTCTAACCGGCACACTACACTGCTAATGCCCACACCAATGCTCACACGAACAAAAGCCATAGTACTGCATCTCGCCAAACATAGCGACAACAGCTATGTGCTACACCTGTTTACGCAAGAGTATGGCAGAGTCACGGTTTTGGTATACGGCATCAGCGGACGTAAAGGGGCACTCACAGCTTCAGCTTTCGCTCCACTCAACATCATACAACTCGATGCCGACTTCACACAGCCTAAGGCTATGCCACGCATCAACACCAAAGCGGTGGAAGTGATAAGCTCCGGCGCCAACGACAACATCACACAGAAGACACAGGCTATGTTCCTCGCCGAACTGCTATACAACACCCTCACACATCAGATGCAAGACGAGCCTTTCTACCTATGGATAGAAAGCACCATCTACACTCTCAGACAAAACACCTCAGCCGACATGCACCTCAAAGCCATGCTCGAACTCACACAGTTTCTTGGCATCACACCCGAACTCAACTACCCCGACAAGGCTATCGACATGTATAGCGGCGAACAATTTAGCTACATACCCGACGAAAACGAACAGTTCACCAAAGCTGAGACGGCTATGCTCTACGCCCTCGCCAACGATACCGCACAACTCACCCGACACCAACGACAGCAGCTACTCAACAAACTCTGCAGATACTACGAGATACATATCGACAACTTCCAAACACCACGCTCCGTCGACATCCTAGCCCTCATCTTCGATGCCGCCTGAAAACATAGAAAGACCGGCTGAGCCTGATAGAAATTAGACCGACTGAGTTTGTTAGAAGTTAGACCGGTTGAGCCTGATAGAGGTTAAATAGAAAGACCGCAGCTATATGAAAGGCAGATTTTAGCGCAAGTAATTTCACATTGTTTTTATTACGCCGGATGGTATCCGGCGCCCTCTAAACTCTAAACACACACACGCACACTAAACATACCACAACTTTAAATTACCAACATAAAAAAATATGATACTCGACAATTTAGAAAACGCCGACCGATATTTCGGTTGTGCCGATGGACTCAAGCAAGCCATCAAATTTATCAACGACAACGAATTAGACCAGCTTCCCGACTGCAAGCTCAAGATTAAAGGCGACGACGTATACCTCACCATCGCAGAGGTAGAAGGGAAAAGCAAAGACGAATGTCGACTCGAAGCACACCGCGACTATATCGACATACATATCGTCGTCGACGCAGAAGAGACAATGGGATGGAAAGCCACAGAAGATTGCAATACGGTGATTAAGGAATACGACGAGCAAGACGACATCGAATACTACGACGACGAACCCGACACCTACTTCACCCTTCGCGAAGGTATGTTCGCCGTCTTCTTCCCTGAAGACGCACACATGCCCCTCATCGCACCGGGCAAGAAATACAAGAAAATAGTAGCAAAAGTAAAAGCTTAGTTAGACCGCTGCGCTGTTAGAAGTTAGACCGGCTGCGCCTGTTAGAAGTTAGATAGAAAAAGACCGCTTCGCCTGTTAGAAGTTAGACCGGCTGAGCCTGTTAGAAGTTAGATAGAAAAAGACCACTGCGACAGTTAGAAGCGCGCTTAAAAAACCAAAGCATACCTAACCATAGCGCCGGTAATTTCACATTGTTTTTACGCCGGATGGTATCCGGCGCCACACGCGTCCCCAAATCCCGATGCGCCCACGCATCCCCAATGCCCGATGCGCCCCCTCTAAACACTAAACTCTAAACTAAAAAAAAACATACTGCCATGCTTAAAATCTTACAATCAGACCCGTACCTTGAGCCCTACGCCGGTGCTATCGAAGGTCGCTACAACTACTATCGTTATCTACGCGACACTCTGTGTGGCGAGGGCAAACTAAGCGATTTCGCCAATGGGTATCTCTACTACGGCTTGCACCATATCGCGCCCACAACCAAGACAGAAGGCTTCTGGGTCTTCCGCGAATGGGCTCCCAACGCCACTGCTATTTACATGATCGGCGACTTTTCGAACTGGCAAAAGAGCGAGAGCTACCGATTGGCTCGCACCAACACCAACCCATGGGATGGCAACTGGGAAACCACATTGCCCGAAGAAGCACTACGACACGGACAGCACTACAAGCTGCTCGTCGAATGGCAAGGAGGTGCCGGACACCGACTACCATCATACGTCAGACGTGCCGTGCAAGACGACTGGACCAAGATATTCACAGCACAAGTGTGGGCTCCGGACAAACCTTACAAATGGAAAGTTAAGAAATTCGTGCCCAAGACAGAGCCACTACTCATCTACGAATGTCATATCGGCATGTCGTCACAAGACGAGAAGGTGTCGACCTACGAGGAGTTCCGAAAGAACGTGCTGCCGCGCGTCGAAGCCGACGGCTACAACTGCATACAAGTCATGGCTATACAGGAGCACCCATACTACGGGTCGTTTGGCTACCACGTGTCCAACTTCTTTGCTGCCTCGTCGCGCTTCGGCACACCGGAAGAACTTAAGCACCTCATCGACGATGCCCACAAACGTGGTATCGCGGTCATCATGGACCTCGTGCACTCACATGCCGTCAAAAACGAACAAGAGGGACTCGGATACTTCGACGGCACACCATATCAGTACTTCCACACCGGCGCACGCCGAGAACACCCGGCTTGGGATAGCCTCTGCTTCAACTATCAGAAACACGAAGTACTGCATTTCCTGCTCTCTAACTGCAAGTTCTGGCTCGACGAATACCACTTCGACGGCTTCCGCTTCGATGGCGTCACATCTATGATATACTACTCTCACGGGTTAGGAGAAGACTTCAACGGATACGACTCTTACTACGGCATCAACCAAGACGGCGACGCCATCTGCTACCTCACACTCGCCAACGACATGATACACGAGTTCAACCCACACGCCATCACCATCGCCGAAGAGATGTCGGGAATGCCCGGACTCGCAATGCCTATCGAAGACGGAGGTATGGGCTTCGACTACCGTCTCGCCATGGGAATACCGGACTTCTGGATTAAGTATATCAAAGAGGTTAAAGACGAAGACTGGAAAGGCGGACATATCTTCTACGAGATGACCAACCGCC
Organism: uncultured Bacteroidales bacterium; assembly: GCA_946185835.1. Classification (GTDB taxonomy): domain Bacteria; phylum Bacteroidota; class Bacteroidia; order Bacteroidales; family Paludibacteraceae; genus Colicola. The sequence continues at coordinate 2,178 of CAMHKW010000021.1, read as the reverse complement.
GATACGACGAGAAGACCATCTCGTATGCCGAGAGCCACGACCAGGCCCTCGTGGGCGACAAAACCATCATCTTCCGACTTATCGACGCCGAGATGTACTGGCACATGGAGCACGGACATAACACCTATATGGTCGACCGAGGCATCGCCTTGCATAAGATGATACGTCTCGTCACCTGCGCCACCATCAACGGCGGATACCTCAACTTCATGGGCAACGAATTCGGACACCCCGAATGGATCGACTTCCCACGCGAAGGCAACGGCTGGAGCTACAAATACGCACGACGCCAATGGGACCTCGTCGACAACGACAACCTCTACTACCACGAACTGGGCGAGTTCGACAAGGCTATGATACACCTCATCGGAGGCATCGACAAGTTCGAGAAACTCGACATCTACGGCCTTTGGGATAACGAAGGCGACCAAGTGCAAGCCTTCTCGCGTGGCAAGTATGTGTTCGTCTTCAACTGGAACGGACAGAAGTCGTTTACCGACTACGGCATCATAGCACCCAAAGGCAAATACCGCGTGCTACTCAACACCGATGACCGACGCTTTGCAGGCTACGGCCTGAGCGACGACAGCGTCGAGCACTTCACACAGTACGACCCCGTCTACGATGCCGACGACAAAGGCTGGCTCATGCTCTACCTGCCCGCACGCTCCGCCGTCGTACTCGAACGCTGCGACTGACATGCGTGGAAAGTGGAAAGAAGCAGTTTCGTTTGTAGAGACGAGGCTTCGACTCGTCTCAGAGTTGAGAGTTGAAAGAAGTTCAGGGCTCAGAGTTTAGAGTTTAGAGGGGTTATGGTTAGAGTTTAGAGCGGGAACACCGGTTGCTGGCCGGCGGCTGTTGAGAGCTGTAGAATTGAGGTGACACGCATCTCTCGGCCTGCGACAAACAGGAGCGCGAGTGTCTCCACTCGCGACTAAACACAGCTTTCGACTAAACCACTGCACACATAAACCACTGCACACATAAACCACAACATAAAAACACAAGTAACGCCGGTTTCAAACCGGCGTTACTTGCGTCATGATTATACGTGCATAGAGAACTTTTTATCGCGGAGCTGTTTTTAGGTCTGACTATTTTGGTATATCCTCTTCTCTTTTGTATTTCAAAAAAATGCAGTATCTTTGCGATGTATTTATGAGATTATACCACCACAATACATGCGACAAAGTGGGAGAAAATGTCTGCAAAAGGTATGGAGGAGAAGAAAATAACAATGTACCAAGTCCGCATTACGGCTGTTCGTCAGACGGTGTATCATGACCTGATGGCGCAATATGAGAACCCGATAGAGCACACCTGCGACGTGAGACAGGGACAACAATGGGTTTCGATTGACGGGAAATGTCCGGAGGGTTTATGCCTATCTGCATGGGAATCTATGCGTCCTTTCGTGGAGGCATTAGCGAAAGGAGAAGGCAATTTTTTTGACGGTTGGATGAAGAACCCTATGAGTGCAATGATCAGTTGCAACGACGGCTTCCGTCCGTTCAGTTTCTACATAGAAACAATGCAAGAATAACCAATACACACGTATATCACCGTTTCTTACTATTTTAACAACGATTTGAAAGTATAATCTATGTGTGATAATCTGAACATAGAGCGGCATCCGTTGCAGCCGTTTCTGCCGTCCAATGCGCAGATATTGATGCTGGGCAGTTTTCCGCCGCCAAAGGAACGGTGGTGCATGGATTTCTTCTACCCCAACCCGCAGAACGACATGTGGCGGATCATCGGACTGGTTTTCTTTGGCGACAAAACGCATTTTGAAGTACAAAGGAACCTTTCGAAGGGAAAAAGGGACGATGTACGATGTACAAAGGGAGAAAAGAAAGTGTTCGACCGTGAAAAGATTGTCGCTTTCTGCCAGGCGAAAGGCATTGCTATCTTCGACACGGCTCAGGCGGTCATCCGGTTGCAAGGCAATGCGGCGGACGAACACTTGGAGATAGTCGAGCAGACCGACATCGCTGCCCTGCTGCAACAGATACCGTCCTGCCACAACCTCTGCTGCACGGGCGGCAAAGCCGCGCAGACACTGGCGGAGATTCTGCATTGCGCCATTCCCAAAGTCGGCGAATATATCGAGACTGACTTTGCCGGCAGAACCATCCGTTTCTGGCGGATGCCCTCTTCCTCACGCGCCTACCCGCT
>CAMHKW010000020.1 GCA_946185835.1 uncultured Bacteroidales bacterium | reverse complement strand
ACCCTGTCTCACCTTATCACAGAGACCAAAGCCGGACGCATGTTTGGCGAATGGAGCGACTACGGCAGATTGCTGGACTACTAAATTTTGATTTGTCGGTCATTTACCTTGTCTTTTCGCCACCCCCATTAGTGCCCATCTTTGACATCGGCTCGCTCCTCGAAACCTTTATGCGAGAAAGGGACGGGCTGCAGCAGTTCATCTTCGATTTTCGAGCAGGCTCTGACACCCTCTCGCAGACCTACACCGTCATCTACTGCAAGCACCTGCCCGACATCTCCGCCGACACCCTCGCCAATTCCAACTACATCACCAACTATTTCACGCGCCTTGTCTATTGAGGCGCGAAAGACCTGCTACCGTACTTCGCAGGCTTCGGTGACGGCAGATGCCGTGCTTTTTGCTGAAAAAGACGGACAGATATATGTGTTGCTTATTCAACGTGGCAACGAGCCATACAAAGGTTGTTGGGCATTTCCCGGAGGCTTTTTAGAGATGGATGAGACGGTGGTACATTGCGCTGAGCGTGAACTACTACCTTACAACTACAAACGATACGACCTGTTTCGGAGTCGATGCCGGTGGTGATTAGGAAGATATAGTCGTCGCGAATGCTGAAATAACAAGCAAGCCTCTCGAAAGAGAGGCTTGTTGGTAGTTGTGTTTGTTGCGGAAGGAGGGGGATTCGAACCCCCGGTACGGTTACCCGTACGTCAGTTTAGCAAACTGGTGGTTTCAGCCACTCACCCATCCTTCCTCGTAAGAAGTGTCAGGGAACTGAACTCCTAAATTGTGAAACTATCGTAGCTATTTGCGGTGTTGAGACCTTGAATAGTGTGATAGTCTTCTTCAAAAAAAGAGGTCTTTGCAGACCTCTGTGTGGGCGCTTACGGATTCGAACCGCAGACCCTCTGCTTGTAAGGCAGACGCTCTAAACCAGCTGAGCTAAGCGCCCTTATTTCTCGTTTGCGGGTGCAAAGGTACTGCTTTTTGTTGGAACGTGCAAATTTTTCCGCAACTTTTTTTACTTTTTTTTTACTTTTTTTTGAGGGCGTGTTGGTTTGAGTTGATAATCAGTGGATTTGTGAATCGGCGAGGATGAGCGAATTTTTGATGGTAGGAGCCATATCGTAGTATTTATACTCTGCGAGTCGTCCACCGAACAGCACTTTTGTCTCTTGCCGGGCGAGTTGTTGGTATTGTTGGTAGAGGTTGGTGTTTCGTTGGTCGTTGATGGGGTAGTAAGGTTCCATGCCTTCGGTCCATTCGGTGCTATATTCTTTAGATATGACGGTGTGTGGGCATTTGTCGACGTCGGGTCCGAACATCTCGAAGTGTTTGTGTTCGATGATACGTGTATAAGGTGTCTGTGCGTCGGTGTAGTTGATGACGGCGTTGCCTTGGTAGTTGGGAATGTCGAGTGTCGACTGTTCGAAACGGACGGTGCGGTATTCGAGTTTGCCGTAGCAGAAGTCGTAGAAGGCGTCGATGGCGCCGGTGTATAGTATTTTGTCGGCTTGTCGGGTTAGTGATTCGCGGTTGGTGAGGAAGTCGGTGTTGAGCATGACGTCGGAGCCTTCGAGCAGGCGTTCGATAAGTCGGTTGTATCCGCCGATAGGAATGCCTTGGTACAGGTCGTTGAAGTAGTTGTTGTCGAAGACTAATCGCACGGGCAGTCGTTTGATGATGAAGGCGGGTAGCTGAGTGCAAGGTCTGCCCCATTGTTTTTCGGTATAGCCTTTGATAAGTTTTTCGTAGATGTCGCGTCCGACGAGCAGCAGTGCTTGTTCTTCTAAGTTAGCGGGTTCGGTGCGTCCTTCGTTTTGCATGGCGAGTCGGGCTTCGTTGCGTTGTTGCTCTATGATGTCGAGTGCCTGCTGCGGCGTGATGACACCCCACATACGGTTGAAGGTGTTCATGTTGAAGGGCAGGTTATAGAGCTCGCCGTGGTAGTTGGCAACGGGTGAGTTGGTGTATCGGTTGAATGGTACGAGTGAGTTGACGAAGTCCCAAATCTGCTTGTCGGAGGTGTGGAAGATATGTGCTCCGTACTTATGTACGTTGATGCCTTCGATGTTTTCGCAGTAGGTGTTGCCACCGATATGTGGTCGTCGGTCGATGACGAGGCATGAGCGTCCGTCTTGTGTCATACGGTGTGCGAAGGTGGCTCCGAAGATGCCGGCTCCGACGATGAGATAGTCGTAGTGTTTCATGGAGATTGGTAGATTTTATGATAGGCAGATGAGCCTTTATATTGTAAAACGTGTGCAAAGATACGACTTTTTTTTGTATGTAAAAAAAAATATGTATCTTTGTAGACTGAAAAAGTGTCAGCGGTTGCTGACCATATATGTAGCTATGGAAAGGACAGAAATATCAACGATGGGTGAGTTTGGTTTGATACGTCATCTCACTCGTGACATGAAGGCGGTTTGCCGGTCGACGCAGAAGGGTGTGGGCGACGATGCTGCCGTGCTTAGTTTTGGCAATAAGCGGACTCTTGTAACCACCGACTTGCTGTTAGAGGGCATACATTTCAATTTGGAATACGTGCCATTGAAGCATTTGGGCTATAAGGCAGCTGTAGTCAATTTCTCTGACATCTATGCCATGAACGGCACTCCTACTCAGATCACGGTGGCGCTTGGTATCAGCAAGCGTTTTTCGGTGGAGCAGATAGATGAGCTTTATAGCGGAATACGTTTGGCATGTGAGCGTTATGGCGTTGACATCGTGGGTGGCGACACATGTTCGTCGCTGACGGGTTTGACGATAAGCATCACCTGCATAGGCGAGGCAGCCGATAAGGATATCGTTTATCGCAATGGTGCCAAGCTCAACGACCTGATATGTGTGTCGGGTAATTTAGGTTCGGCATATTTAGGTTTGCAGCTGTTAGAGCGTGAGCGTATAGTGCTGAAAACCAATGCTAACGCTACGCCACAGTTTGAGGGTAAGGAGTATCTGTTGGAGCGTCAGCTGAAGCCTGAGGCACGTCGTGACATAGTGGAGGCTCTTCGCAAAGCCGGCATTCATCCGACGGCTATGATGGACGTGTCGGACGGTTTGTCGTCGGAGCTGATGCATATATGCAGTCAGTCGGGCGTAGGCTGTGCTATATACGAAGACAAGATACCTATCGACTATCAGGCAGCCGTGCTTGCTGAGGAGATGAACCTTAACATAGTGACTTGTGCGCTGAACGGTGGCGAGGACTATGAGTTGCTGTTTACTTGCAGCATAGGCGACTATGAGAAGCTCATACCGCTTGACGACGTATATATAATAGGGCATATCACGAAGCAGGAGTATGGCACATGCCTTATTGGTAGAAACGGCGAGGAGCTACAGCTGAAGGCACAAGGATGGCAAGCGTTTGAGAAATGAGCAGCGATTGGAAACAGGTGTTAGCGGGATTGGATATTGCTGCTAACGAGGAGGTGGCAGAGGTGGTAGCTTCTGCAGTGAAGGAGACTCGGAAGGCGAAGCCGGTGTTGACACTATTTTTCGAGAAGCGTCGGGGCAAGCCTTCGACTATCATTGCGGGTTTGGAAGACGACGAACAGACTGCTCGTGAGTTGGCAAGCCGGCTGAAGCAGCGATTAGCGTGTGGCGGTTCGGAGCGTGACGGCGAGATACTGCTGCAAGGTGATGTGAGAAACCGCGTGCGCGAACTGTTGCTGGCTGAGGGGTATAAAGTGAAAGGGTGATGAAATACTATTTTTATGGCTGGAGAGTTTAAGAGGTTCATAGATGTGCAGGTGCCGATACGGTCGTGTACTCTGAGGTGTCAGTATTGCTATGTGACGCATCATCGTTTGTTTGATAGCGCGTTGCCGAAGTTCCGCTACGATGTTGCTACATGGAAAGCCGCTTTTGCCCCTGAGCGTTGGGGTGGAGTGCTGATGGTCAATTTCTGCGCTGCAGGCGAGACGCTGCTATCGCCTGTTATGGTCGACTATATTCACGCTACTCTTCAGCAAGGGCATTACGTAATGGTTGTTACCAACGGCACTGTCGACAGAGCTTTCGAACGTATTGTAAATGAGTTTTCTTCCGACGAGTTGGACCGCTTGTTCTTCAAGTTTTCGTATCATTATCTGCAATTGCTGCAACGCGGTTTGCTCGACAGATTTTTTGCAAATATTAAAAAAGTACGGCAGGCAGGTGCCTCTATTACTCTGGAACTTACACCCCACGACGAACTGATACCATATATCGGAGAACTAAGGCAGCGGGCTGTCGATGAACTCGGTGCCGCACCGCATGTCACTGTGGCGCGTGATGAGCATTATATGGACAACCTGCCGATACTAACGTCCTTGTCGCGTGAAGAATACCAACGCACGTGGGGACAGTTCGACTCAGAGTTGTTTGATTTCAAATTGTCAATTTTCAATCAGAGACGGACGGAGTTTTGCAATGCAGGCAACTGGACGTTCGCTTTGGATATGATGTCCGGCAAACTTAGGCAGTGCTACTGTTCGCTGTATGAACAGAATATATTGGATGACCCCAAACGCCCGATTCGCTTTTTACCGATAGGTCATTATTGCCGCGAACCGCATTGTTTCAATGGTCATGCATGGCTTGGCTTCGGCACGATAGAGAACTTCGCGGCTCCTACGTACGAACAGATGCGTAACCGACACTGTGTTGATGGTACGGAGTGGCTTACCCCTACTATGAAACGTGCAATGCAGACGAAACTCTATAATACCAATACGCCCCTTAACGGCAAGCAGAAACGTGCTGCAGATGCCTTAATGGCGATGCTCGTGCCGATAAGCAGGCTGAAAAGATTTGTAAAAAAGCATCTGCTTCACCGATGACACAGACCGAGAAAATACAGCAGCTTTCGGACTTGATAGCGAGTACGCTGTCGAGGGTTATCGACCGTGACTACTACTTGCTCGAGGTGCCATACTATAATAACATCGGCGATACTCTGATATGGCAGGGCGAGCTCGACTTCCTTCGGACGTTGCCCTACCGCTGTCGGGGAATGTATTCGCGTGGCTCGTTCTGTTTCCCGCAGATACGCGCCGACGAGATGATAATCTTTCAGGGAGGCGGCAACTTCGGTGACTTGTGGCGCGAGCACCATGACTTCAAACTCGAGGTGGCACGACGCTACCACGACCGCAAGATCTTGTTCTTACCGCAGACGGTATGGTTTGCTAACCCCGACAACATGCAAGCGACAAAACAGGCGCTGGACTGCTGCGAAGATGTGACGATTTGCGCTCGCGATAAGCGTTCGTATCAAATATTACGGCAGATGTTTAAAGAAGACCGTCTGCTGTTGTTGCCCGACATGGCGTTTTGCATGGATATACAAAAGTGGCAACGCACTGCTGTTGGCGGCAAGGACCTGCTGCTGATGAGGACGGACAAAGAGTTGGCGGAGAAGCAGATCTTGAGCGAGCAGGAGATGGCAGGCATGGAGGTGAGCGACTGGCCCACGATGTCGCTGAACATACCAACGAAAATACTATGGAAGCTGTTGGCACTGCCCCGAAAGATGCAGTGCTTGACCGATATATACTGCGGGCATTACTATCGTAAGTACCTTATCAGGCAAGGTGAGAAGTTTATCGGCTCTCATCGGAAAGTGTATTCTACCCGTCTGCACGGCGCTATTTTGGCGTTGCTGTTGGGGCGTGAGGTAGTGATGTTCGACAACTCGTACGGCAAAAACAGCAGTTTCTATAATACGTGGTTGAGCGACTGCGACATAATAAGTTTGAGACAATAAGTAAAGCCCATGAGTTGTAGAGTTACGATAGCGATACCGGTGTATAATGTAGAGCGATATGTGGCTAAGTCGCTGCGTTCGGCGCTTGGGCAGAATACTGATGTGCAGTATGAGATTTTGGTTGTCGACGACTGCGGCACCGACTCGAGTATGGACATCGTGAGGCAGATACAGGCAGAGGAGGACGCTGATGGCAAGATCGTTATCGTGCAGCATGAGTATAATAAGGGGTTGGGTGAGGCGTCGAACACGGCAATCGACAACGCCAAAGGCGACTACCTGTTGTTTCTTGACTCCGACGACTACCTTGAGGCGAATGCCTTGCAGACCTTATATGACAAAGCCAAAGAGATAGATGCCGATGTGGTGATAGGCTCTTATCGGGAAGTGGATGAGAATGGCAAAAGACTGAGAGAGCACGTGTTTGCCGACCGTACGATAATACACGAGCATGCGTTAGTCTATGACTTCCGCCGTCATCACCGTGAGCCTAACATCCACCGCTGGAATAAGCTACTGAGCATGAAGCTGCTCAGAGACAACGACATCCGTTGCGTGCACCGCATTATGGAAGATTCGGTGTTCGACTTCAATGTGCGGGCGTTAGCATCGAGGGTGGCGATAGTGTCGGATATGACGCTAAACTACACGATACGTGAGAACTCGATAATGACGAGTGTGCAGCGCACCGGTGGTACCGACCGGTATGCGGAGGTGTATGCCGACATAATAAAACAGGTTCAGCAGCTGATAAGCGAGCGTTATTACGATATACCGGGGATATATAACTATTACTATCAGCGGTTGTACGGGTCGTTGTTGCAGCTTGAGAAGACTCGGTATGATGAGCATCAGCGTCAGCTTTTTGAGCAGGCGGCTGAGGGATGCAACGACTTCGTGCCGTCGCTTCGGAGTCTTGACCTGACACGTTATCGTTTTGTGTACCTATGGTGCCGTTGGCATGGAAAGCAAGACTGCGACACTTTCATCAGCGGTTATAGGCAATCGCGAAAGCCATGGGGATATGCGGCGCGGTTGCTGTTGTGGTTGATACCAAATAAATAAGGGTATACCACTTAAATTATCATAAAAGAAAATGAATAAATAAAGTTATGGTACGATTTCTTGTGATGGATGTGGACGGGACGCTCACCGATGGAAAAATCTATATCGGTCAGCAGGGCGAGCTGATGAAGGCGTTCAACGTAAAAGACGGGTATGGCATCTCGGTGCTGTTACCCGCGGCGGACATGGTGCCGGTGATTATCACGGGGCGCGAGAGTAGGATAGTGGAGATGAGATGTAAGGAGTTGGGCATACGCGACTGTTATCAGCGTGTGAGCGACAAGATGCAGTGTCTTCGTAGTATCTTGCAACGGTATAGTAGTTTTGATGGGAAGAATTATACTCTTGCCGATGTGGCGTATATCGGTGACGACATGACCGACTACTCATGCTTGAAAGCAATAGCTGAAGCGGGAGGTTATACAGCTTGTCCTGCCGACGCTGTGGAAGAGATAAAAGAATTGGTAGGTTTCGTGTGCCTGAAAAAAGGCGGTGACGGGGCTGTAAGAGAATTCATCGAATATCTGACATAAAAGGATATATCAGACATAAAAAGAGCATAATAGATATGAGCGAAAAACTATTGTCCGTCATCATCCCGACGTATAACATGGAGCAGTTGTTGCCTCGTTGCCTTGACTCGATAGTGTCGGCTCGTCATGCCGATGCCGTCGAGGCTATCGTCGTTAACGACGGTTCGAAAGACCGGTCGCTTGAGGTGGCTCGTCACTATGAGGGTGAGCACGAGGGCGTGGTGCGCGTCGTCGACAAGCCCAACGGCAACTACGGTTCGACCATCAACGCGGCGCTACCGACGGCGCAGGGCAAGTACGTCAAGATTCTCGACTCGGACGACTATTTCGATACCGCCGAGCTCGACCGCCTGCTCGAAGCGATGGCAACGACCGATGCCGACATGTTCGTTACGCCTTTTACTCAGATACTTCCCGACGGTCAGCATGAGGTGGTGAGGTACAACACCATGGGCAGGCAGCCATACCGATATGGGGAGGTATACGATGCCGACAAGGTGCTTGCCGACGGATATATACGCTTCTTTCTGATGCACGCCTTGGCATATCGCACACAGATGCTCAGGCAGATGGGGTATCGACAGACGGAGGGTATTTCGTATACCGACACCGAATGGGCTACCATACCTGTATATCAGGTGAAGACGATATGTTTTTTGAACTTTAACGTATATCAGTATAATTTCGACCGTCCGGGTCAGACGATGGACCCGCAAGTGCTGATGCGCAGTCTTGGTCAGATGGAGCAGGTGGTGGACTCGCTTATCGACTACTACCGCAGGCACCGCGATGAGCTGACAGAGCCGAAGAGGCAGTGGCACCGACAATACCTTGAGGGCAGACTTAAGAATTTCTACAAGTTATATCTGATAGATATGCCGCGTTCGCAGTTCGATGCCGAGCAGATGCAACGTGTCGACGAGAAATACAGTGCCTGCTGCCGTGAATTAGACCTCAATCCGAAGCTATACCCTGAAAACAAGATAGTAAGGTTCGAATACATAGGCTATTATCACCGCCGTCAGCGTCGCCCGAGTCAGTGGTTTGAGAAGATGAATGGCAGGCTCAACAGCATGGCACGTTGGTTTTATGTGCGGGTAATACGCCGATAATGATGACATAGAATGAGTGAATCAATAAAAATATCGATAATAATTCCGATGTTTAACGCTGCCGCGTGGATTGACCGCTGTCTTGGCAGCGTGAGGCGGCAGAGTATAGAAGAGTGGGAGTGCGTGGTGATAGACAACGGTAGCACCGATGTAGGCGCCGACATAGTAAATGAGTATGTATCGCAAGATGGCAGGATAAGGTTGTTGCGTGAGACGGAGAACCTCGGACCGGGTCCGGCACGTAACATAGGCGTTAGCGCGGCGCGCGGCGAGTACATCACTTTTCTTGATGCCGACGATTGGGTTGACGCTGACACATACAAGCAGTTGTTTAGCTGTACTGTCAGTAAGCCCGACCTCGTGCTTGGTGCCACAAAACTTAAGCCTACGGCGTCGCGCGAGCAGTTGCTGCGCCACTATCCGCCCTCGTCGTGTTTTCACCTTTACAGAAGGCTGTTTTTAGTGGAACAAGGACTCGTGTTCCCGAGCCAACGGTCGTCGGAAGACTCGTATTTCGTGGCTACGTGCGTGCTGAGGGCGCAGTCGTGGCAGACAACTAACTACTGCGGGTATCATATCTACGAGAACCCGACGTCGGTGAGTCGGCGAAAAGACCCTACACGATACAAGCAGAAGATGCAGGTATTTTCGCAGCTTATCGACTTCGCCTGCCGATACGACATGCAACATGAATATAGCCGTGCCCTGAGACGACTATATATAAGGAAAGGATGCCTGATGACACTGAAAGAATATTGGGAGAATAACAGACCTATTAAATTGGGTGAGATAATCGGGATCTTGAGAGAAACCAAAAAACAGCTTCGACGACTATGAACATAAAATTTTATACCCGCTCGTTTAATATAGAACTATGGCTGAAGTCGAGTGCCTTGCTTCGTGAGGCAGACCTGCCGATAGTGAGGCTTACCGACCTTGCAGCCGACGACTATTTCTATGCTATCCTTGCCGACGAGGAGTGCGATGTGGCTATCAATGTCGACGAAGACTGCTTCGTGACCGACCTTGGTGCGGTGCTACGTCTTGCCGAGTCGGTTTATACACAAGGATATGCCAATGCGGGTTGTCCGGACTGCGGCAAAGGCTGTCCGCGTACGATGAACCCTATCGTCACCAATCCGTTTTTTAATATTTTCAACCTCAAGCTGATACGTACTCGTTTCAGTCGACAAGCCGTTGACGCCTTCAACTACGAAGACTGTAAAACGGTGATGCAGGCACGTTTTCCGCTCGACGTGGTGGACGGGGTGTACGATTTCGACGATGCCGACCGCGAGCCTTACTACCGCTTCTTCTTGTGGTTAGCTTATCAGTTTCCGACATTGTATCTGCATGGCAAGCGTCATGCCGACGGCATCACTACTATGCTCTACGACCCTGAGGGAGTGCTGCTGTGTGAGCACACATGGTTTGCAAGGTTCTATACCATGCCTTCGTTTATAGTAAAAAAAGTGCAGAAAGACCGTAACCGGCAGAAAGAGCGGATAGACAACGTGATAACTGAGGTGTATGGTATGCGAGGGTTAGACATTCCAAAGGTGAGTGCGATGACGATAGTGGCTGACCGCACGGTGAGATGGGCACATAAGATACCGCAACGCGTGGCGCGCCGACTGAAACGAATGATAAACTAAAATTAAGAAGAATTATAATAAATAGTTCATGAATTTTTCATCAATTATTGATTATCTGACGTAGAAAAGTTGCATAAACGTAATACTTATATTCTATGAAAAAGACTATTTTTCTTTGTGTTTTTGTTCTGTTGACAGCCGTATGTACTATGCTTAGTGCACAAGAGCCGACAAAACAGAGCGACTGGGCTCAGTACTACCGCTACGAGCATGAGAACGACTCGATCAAAGCCATGGGCGGCAACCCTCATGTGGTGTTTATGGGTAACTCGATAACCGACTTCTGGGGCAGTCGTCGTCCGGACTTCTTCGCGTCGGTGCAGGCTGTCTCGCGTGGCATAAGCGGGCAGACAACGCAAGAGATGCTGTCGCGTTTTCAAGCCGACGTGGTAGAACTCAAGCCCGAGATGGTGGTGATACTGGCAGGGGTCAACGACATAGCAATGAACAACGGACCTATCTCGATAGAACATATAGTGCAGAATATCGTCTCGATGTGCGAGATAGCACGTTATCACCATATCGAACCTGTGCTCTGCTCGCCGCTGCCGTGCAGCTATTTCTACTGGCGTCCTGAACTAAAACCGGCGCAGATGGTGGTGGAGCTTAGAGATATGATAGAGAGCTATGCGCTGAAGACCAACACCCGATATGTGGATTTCTATTCGGTGATGGAGGATGGCAACGGCGGTATACAAAAAATGTATTCCGACGACCAATGTCACCCTAACCAGAACGGATATATGATGATGGAAGAGGTGATTTTCCCTTCGCTATTCTAAATTAACATTATATAACTCTTGTTGTTATGAAGATTATTTTAATCAATGGCAGTGCTCACCCCAAGGGCTGCACATATACTGCTCTGCGGCTTGTAGCCGACGAGATAGAGCGCTGTGGTATAGAGACAGAGATTATCCATATCGGACAGAAAGACGTTCGTGGATGCATCGGTTGCTACAAATGTCGTGAACTCGGACATTGTGTGTTTAATGACGTGGTCAACGAGGTGGCACCTAAGTTTGAGCAGGCTGATGGGATAGTGATAGGCTCGCCGGTGTACTATGCTTCTGCCAACGGCACGATGCTCTCTTTCCTTGACCGACTGTTTTACTCAACACCGTTCGACAAGCGCATGAAAGTAGGCGCTGCCGTAGTCTCGGCACGAAGAGCAGGTACTACAGCCACGCTTGATATTCTGAATAAGTATTTCTCGATAGCACAGATGCCTATCGCGACAAGCAGGTATTGGAATATGGTGCATGGCAACACGCCCGAACAGGTGATGCAGGATGCTGAGGGAGTGCAGATAATGAGAATACTCGGACGTAATATGGCTTTCCTGGTGCACGCTATTGCCGACAGAAAAGAGATATACGGACTGCCTGACAAAGAGCCTGAGATAGAATATACCAATTTTATCCGATAGCGAGTCTGATTGTCTTGGCGCGTGCACAAAAAAATACGTGTTTCTATTTATATCGCTTGCGACATTAAAATAAATGTTGTATCTTTGCATCGTGAACGATATAAAAAAGGAGTAGAGATGAAGAAACTATTTGTAATTCTTGCAGTTGGGGTATGTGTGCTGGCTGCATGTGCACAGAGAGATAATAATAAAACAGATAAAACTATGGCAATCTATGATTTTACGGTGTTAAACACCAAGAAACAGCCGGTGTCGCTGGCTGAGTACAAAGGCAAAGTCCTTTTAGTAGTTAATACCGCTACGGGTTGTGGTTTCACCCCGCAGTATGAGGCTCTTGAGAGCTTGTACAAGAAATATCAGGAGCAGGGTTTGGTGATTCTTGACTTCCCTTGCAACCAGTTTGGTTCTCAGGCTCCCGGAACAGAGGAGGAGATAGTAAGCTTCTGCCAGTTGAAGTATAACGTGAGCTTCCCTCAGTTCGCCAAGATAGAGGTCAACGGTGAAAACGAGTCGCCTTTGTTCACCTATCTGAAAGAGCAGGCTCCGACAGAAGAATATCATGGCTTGGCTGCCAAGGGTACGGGTGCTATGCTTAAGAAGATAAGCAAGACGTATAACAAAGAGAACGACATACGCTGGAACTTCACTAAGTTCCTTATCGACCGCGAAGGTAATGTGGTTGGACGCTATGCACCTACCACCAAACCCGAAGACATCGAAAAGGATGTGCTCAAACTGCTCTGATTTAGGCAGAACAGGTTTATTATCAGAAAAATAATATTAATAAATATTAACAAATAAAACACACACAACTATGACAAAAGAAGAAGCATTAAAAGGACTTGCGTATTTAGGCGCAGTATGGTTTGGAAACAGCAAACAACATTTCGCATTCTCGGCTTATAACCGTTTGAACGGCTGGAACAAACTCGCTGACAAATGGAAAGAAGAAGCTGAAGAAGAGTGGGATGAAGCCGAAGAGGTACTCACACGTCTTGTAGAACTCGGCTGCAAGCCGGCTGATCTGCAAGAGGCAATGAAGACTATCGAGTTCCCGTTCTACGATGACCCGAAACAGCAGATTGAGAACGACTACAATCCGAAAGCTATCGAGGAGTTGAGTTGTTTGGCAGCTGCTTTTGCTGATGACTACCCAACACAGAAACTCATCTACAAATGGATAGATGATGAGAAAGACCACATGGCTTGGGAGGCTCAGTATCTAAACTATATCGACAAGCTGGGTTACGAGAACTTCCTCATCGAAATGATGTAATTAACAATAGTTTGTGTCAAAAAAAGTGACAGTAATGCCACTTTTTTTGATTTCCGTTGGGAAGGCGAAGACGTTCAACAGAGAAAACAGAGCCTGCTACTAAAGACATTCTAATGCGAACCGGATATGTTGCTCCGTTATGCCTGAAGCTGTTTATTTTAGAATCAAGGTACACAGTCTTGTAAAAAGATTCTTTTAAGTCTTAGATTTATGAAATATCTTACATTATCATTATTGGCTTTCTCAATGCTGTTTTTTTCTTGTAGCAAACAACCCGAGGAAGGCATCATCAATATGCGTGATATCGGTGCTTATGTAACATCCGATAGCATGCGGATAGTCGACGAAATGCTATTGCGTTCCGCCCATCTTGCCGATGCTACTGATGATGAGTTGCATTCTCTTGCTGCATTATCAGTAACCAAGATTATTGATTTTCGTACCGAACCGGAAAAACAAGGTTGTATTGACCGGCTTGTTGATGGTGCACACTATGTATGTCTGCCGATTGATGCAACAGGCGGCAGGGCTGAACAAGTCACTGCCGAGGAGAAAAAGAAAATCTTTTCCG
The DNA here is from genome assembly GCA_946185835.1 of uncultured Bacteroidales bacterium. Classification (GTDB taxonomy): domain Bacteria; phylum Bacteroidota; class Bacteroidia; order Bacteroidales; family Paludibacteraceae; genus Colicola. The sequence continues at coordinate 24,578 of CAMHKW010000020.1, read as the reverse complement.
GCGAAAAGTTTGATGTACGCAAGATTATAGTCATGGTGTCATTCAACGAAAAGGCGCAACAAGCAGCTCATGAGATGTATAATACTCTTTTTTTCAATCCGGAATGCCAATCACAATATGCTCAGTTCTTCCGCGAAGTAATCACTAATAATCATGGCGCAACTCTTTTCCACTGCTCTCAGGGCAAAGACCGTACGGGTGTTGCATCGGCATTACTGCTTGCGGCTTTGGGAGCCGACCGCAGTACTATTGTGGCGGATTTTGATGCCACCAATGCCGTTTATGCAGACGATGTGCGCAAGTACTCGCGACGTGTGCGTTTTTTCGGAGGTGGAGACAAAGAAGTGGATGTAGTAAAGGCATTTATTGGTGTTAATACCGATAATTTCATAAAAGCTTTGGACAGAATTGATTCTGAATATGGTTCAATAGAAAACTACTTGAAAGGACCAATCGGACTGACAGAAGACGATATCAAAGTCTTACGAACCAGATATTTAATAAATGCCACGGCACAGTAAAGACTATTAGTTATGAGCAATCTTAAAGAAATTGATTTGTCCGCATGGACTCAAGTGGGTGAAGGCGGATTTGGAACTACTTATGTAAATGAGGAAGAGCCGAATGTTATTCTCAAAGTAAGCCACAATTCAGATGGTCAAATAGAGAATATGAGCAAAGAGTTTTACTCTTCAAGGGCTGTTTTTGAATTAGGTGCTCCAACACCGGAAATGTTTGAAATGGTTCGTGTCGGCAATGGTATTGGTGTAAAGAGCGAACTGATAAAGAACAAGAAATCTCTTGCCCGTATGTGCGGTGATAATCCTGCTGATATCGACCGTTTGGCTACTCGCGTGGCTGAACTCTGCAAGCAACTTCACGAAATTGATGCGTCAGGGAAAGAGTGCCTGCCTTCGAATAAAGCAAGAATGTTAGAAGCTTTGGCAAAAACAAAAATACTCAGAGGAAAGAAACTCAAGGAGGTATCGGCTTTTGTTGAGGGATTAGATGACTCACCAAAACTGCTGCATGGTGATTTAAGCCTTGGCAATCTGATATTCTCATTGCCCGAAGAAAAGCCTTACTGGATTGACCTTGGGCGCGCTGCACATGGAGTTCCGATGTTCGACATCGGACATTTGTACTTATTCTGCAACATATTTTCAAAGCAGAAAAGAGTGCAAGAACTCACTCACATGAGCGAAGAACAATTAGTACAATTCTGGAAGAGTTTTGCACTTGCATATAATGGTTCGGAGGCGCTTGATGATTTCACCGCTGAGTGCAAGCGTTTTGCGGCTTTAGATGTGGTGTTAATTACTTATATTCACCCTGTCAATTGGCATCAACGTTTGTTCCTCGGTTTGTTAGCAAAATCAATGTTCAAATAATCTTTAGCAAATAAGCATAAAATATGAAATTAGATAAGATTATTACAACTTTCTTGGCTCTTGGTTTCCTGACTGCCTGCTCAAGCGGTGCCGATGATTATCGCGAACCTCAGTCGGAAGCTGACCTCAAGGGGCTTACTTTGGCTTGCTCCAATGGCAGTTATTACCAGCAGAAGTACGAGACACGTGAGGGTATTCAACTTTTTCTGACATCCAGCGAGGCTGATGCAGTGCAGGCTGTCAGACAAGGACATGCTGATGTGTATGTCAGCGACGAGGTTATGCTCACACGCGCTGACTTAATGCGTTTGGGCATGAAAAAAAGTTTTGTTGGCGATGAAGCTTTTGATGTAGCCTTTGCCATCAAAAAAGGCAATACAGAGTTTGCCGCACAATTAAATGATTTCCTTGCCTCGACACCATTGGACGATATTATCAACTATTGGATTAACGAAGGCCCATACGTTGAAGAACCTGCCTTTACCATTCAAGAAGGAGCAGAGCCGCTACGCTGCGCCTGTGCCGTTAATATAGCCCCAATCAGTTATATAGGTGATGGCGGTGAGTGGCAAGGATTAGATGCCGATATTCTGCGCCGGTTTGCACACTCGCTGGGCAGACCCTTTGAAATGCAGTTTATGGACGTAGGTTCGTCTATCATGGCTATCAACACCGGCAAGGCAGATGTCTTCTCCGGCTGTCTTTTTATCACGGAAGAACGTCAGAAATCAATTGATTTCTCTGTCCCCTACTATAAATGCCACCCGGGCTATTTCATCGTGGACCACTCCCATGACGCACGTATGGGGCTGGGTGAGCGCATTCACATGAACCTTATCAAAGAGAACCGTATCAAACTCATCTGGGATGGTCTGGTGGAGACAATCAAAATCACGTTCTTTGCCATTCTCATAGGCACCATACTTGGTTGTGGTGTGTGTGCATGCAGGCGTAGCCGTCGAAAATGGCTACGTACATGTGCAGACCTCTATGGTGACTTTATCAATGGTATCCCTACACTGGTACTGCTGCTGATATTGTTTTATGTGGTGTTCGCTAACTCGGGACTGAGTGCGTCATTAGTGGCGATAGTGACATTTGCACTATGCTTCGCTTCGTCGGCAGGTAACATATTCGACACTTCAATCTCATCAGTTCCCAAAGGACAAACAGAGGCGGGACTGAGTCTGGGGTTTACACCCCTCAAAACGTTTACCGGAATAGTCTTTCCGCAGGCCCTTGCTAAAGGGTTGCCGCTTTACACTGCTGAGTGTATCTCGCTTCTGAAAAATACTTCTATTGTAGGCTATATCGCTATCTCGGACCTCACACGGGCAAGCGACCTGATACGTAGCAGAACATTCGATGCACTCATACCATTATTGGTGGTTACTATAATTTATTTTATCCTCGCTTGGATTATACGGAAACTATTATACCTTTGCTTGCTGAGAAGAAAATAATTTTTCAATAGCAATACTGCTATCCGTTCTCAATACATGACAGCTGGATTTATTTAAACCATAAACTCTCAACTTTTAACTGAAAATGATATCAATCAGACATCTAAGTAAAACATTCCATAATCCCGACGGTTCTGTACTGACGGTCCTGAAGGATGTGAATTGCGATATAGACAAGGGCGAAGTGATCTCTATCATCGGTCCTTCCGGCACGGGCAAAAGTACGTTGCTTCGGGCTATTAACATGCTCGAGCCGCCGACCTCGGGCGAGATATGGTTTAACGGCGAAAATATCATGGCTCATGGTTATCCGCTCAACAAGATGCGGCAGAAAATGGGTATGGTGTTCCAATCGTTCAACCTCTTTGACCATAAGACGGTATTGGAAAACATTACTTATGCGCCGATGGAGCTGCTGAAGACACCTGAACAGCAGGCTAAAGAAGAGGCTATGGAACTGCTACGAAAAGTAGGCATGGCGCAGAAGGCTGACGTCTATCCATCTTCTCTCTCCGGCGGACAAAAACAACGTGTGGCGATAGCACGCTCACTTGCCATGCATCCCGATGTCATACTCTTCGACGAGCCTACTTCTGCACTCGACCCCACTATGGTGGGCGAAGTTTTGTCTGTTATCCGACAGTTGGCAAAAAGCGGTCTGACGATGCTTATTGTAACGCACGAGATGCGCTTTGCACGCGATGTGAGCACGCGCATATTCTTTATGAACGATGGAATTATTTATGAGGATGGTACACCCGAACAAATATTCGAGCACCCTGTCCGTTCTGCTACAAAAGCATTTGTCAACCGTATTCAGAAGTTAAAATATGAGATTGACAGCGACAACTTTGATTTTCTGCAAATACATACCGACATCAACCGTTTCTGCATCAAGTATAATATCACGGGCAAGGAAGAACTCGCTTATTCGCTACTAAAAGAGGTGTTGTTTACCCACATGAGTTCATTCCGCCCGCTTACATTCCGTCTGACGCACACAGAACTGTCAGGCGTGACGGCATTGGACTTCATGGTAGAAGGGCTGAAAGAATCACCGCTGACAGATGCCGCCCGCGAGTCTATACGTCCGCAGGTGAAAGAACTAATCGAAGAGCCGACAACCCGTGGTTTCCGTGTCAAGCTGATAATATAAAAACATTGTAATGACCGCTATAGAGTAACAGAAAGCCGCCCGAACCTTTCTGATTTCATTCAGAAAACGAAATGAAAGACCAAAGCGCAAATGACGAAATGAACGACCAAAGCGCAAATGACGAAATGAAAGACCAAAGCGCAAATGACGAAATGAACGACCAAAGCGCAAACGCCCCCTTCGACTGGGGCAAGTATTGGGAAGCAAAAGGCATTAAACGCACCTTTGCTCACCGACCGCGGGCACAATGGAATAACTATAAGTGGCAAGGCACCTACTTGATTACCATTGTTACCTATCGGCGACAACGTGTGCTTGGCAAACTCACCGACCAAACCGAACAGACCAACCCACAGAGCGCACGAGTGGAATTGACCAATATTGGTCAATTCGTAGAGAAGGAGTGGCTTTCCATTCCTGCCAAGCAAGCGGCGCACGGCAGGCAGGTCAGCGTGTTGGCACAGCAGGTCATGCCCGACCATTTTCATGGTGTCTTGCGAGTAGATAGCGACATGGATGTGGCGTTAGGGGCTATCATACGGGATTTCAAGGCGCAGTGTACCAAGGCTTGGCGCAGAATGAATCAGCCAATATTGGCTGATTACATAGAGAGCGCGGAGACGAAGGCGGCTTTGGCGAAGATGTCGCACAAGCAGCGGGAGTCGTTTTACCAAGAGCTGGGCATAGAGCCTTTGTTTGACAACGACTACGACGACACGGTCTGCTTCCGTGACGGACAGACAGACAACGCCATTCGCTATGTCCTCGACAACCCACGTCGATTAGCACTCAAACACGCTAACCCGCAGTTGTTTACGCTAAGGCAAAATGTGCAAGCAGGCGGCTACGGCTGCACTACCCTTGGCAATCAATTCCTGCTTGACTACCCGATGAAAGGTGTTATACAATGCTCGCGACGTCTGACACAGCAAGAGATAGATAGGCAGAAAGAGCAGAGCATAGAAGAGGCAGAGCGCGGTACGGTATTTGTTACGCCTGCCATATCAGAAGGCGAGAAACAGATTAGCAAAGCCTTACGCGAAGCCGGCTATCCGCTGATAGTGCTGTTAGAAAACGGCTTTCCGGCAGAGACCGACCCGCACTACAAGTACTTCAAGCCGCAGGGCGTATATTTCGAGGCATGTGCCATAGGACAGTTGCTGCTTGTTGAACCTAATGCGCAAATGTTTGACAATGATGATATAGAGAAGGCGGTGTTTGAGAAAGCAGGCGTTATACCTCACAACACACAACGCTATCGTTTTCTTGCACTCAACGAATTGGCAAAAAACATACAACAATAACCATTTATTTATACACTAAAATGAAAAGACATAGTTTTATCTTATTTCTTGCCCTTTTCGGGTTGTTTTATAGTTGTACACCCTCCGACGAACCGAACAATGATGCAACTATACCACTTGTTATTTTTGATACCGATATGGGGTCTTCTACCGACGACTTGTTCGCTCTTGAGATGCTTCATTACTACGAGCAGCAGAAGATGTGCAGGCTTCTCGGGGTGGTGGTCGATCGCGAGGGAGAGAATTGTGCCGCATGTGCCGATGCTATAGATACCTATTATGGCAGTGGTGCTAAGCCTTTAGCTCTTGTGCGCAAAGGTATAGAGAATCCGAAGGTGTGGATTGACTATCAGCAGATGCCGTATTATACTCTTTCGGATGGAAGTGACATGTTTCGTCGTTCGGTCAGCGATTACGCATCTCTGCCGGATGGTTGGAAGCTCTATCGACGACTGTTGGCGCAGCAGCCCGACCATTCGGTAGCTATCTGTTCGACAGGCTTTGTGACCTGTTTGGCTCAGCTGTTGCAATCCGAAGCCGATGAGTATTCCGAGCAGAGTGGAGTGGAGTTGGTGCGGAGTAAAGTAAAATGTATATATATGCAAGGCGGGGTGTTTGGCGAAGCTGAGGAACCCGATTTCAACTTGGCGCAAGGTCCGACGTTTGCTCAGACGTTTTTCAGCTTATGGCCCAAGGATGTAGATATGGTGTTCTCACCGATGGAAGTAGGACAAGCTGTGGAATATACACCCGAGCAGGTTGTGAGCGACATCTCGTGGACCGATGTGCACCCTATCAAACAAGTGTATCTCACGTGCGACTGCAACACGGGTCAGCGTATGTGGGACGTGATGACGGTGGTTCATGCTGTCGAAGGCGATGAGTCGTTCTCGCTATCTGAGCGCGGGACGGTTACTTTGACCCCCGAGTGTGCCACCATCTTTAGTGCTGCTGCCAATGGTAACTGCCGTTATCAGTTATCCGGCTCGACGGTGTGGGCTGAGCAGATGTTGCAGAAGATAAGAGATGCCAATATCTCGCTTAAAGCTAAGTAAAGCAATATCTACAATTCATCTATTATAAACTCTATTTTTATTGTAATCTTATGAAAGAACAAGTATTAGCAGCTATGCGTGAGGCAGGCAGACCCGTGAGCGCAGGCGAAGTGACGGCAGCCCTCGGCGCTGACCGCAAAGAAGTAGACAAAGCGTTTGCTGAACTAAAGAAAGAAGGCGCTATTGTGTCGCCCGTTCGTTGCAAATGGCAACCGGCATAATCATCGGTCTGCTGATTCCCTTCTTGGGTACGATGCTCGGGTCGGCGTTCGTCTTTTTTATGAAGGACGCCATCCCTGAGCGCCTGCAGAAGGCTCTGTTAGGTTTTGCTTCGGGAGTGATGGTGGCAGCGTCGGTATGGTCGCTGCTCATACCTGCTATCGAGGCAGAATCGAGTCGTGGAGCGTGGTCTGTGATGCCTGCTGCTGTAGGTTTTGTGTTGGGAATCTTGTTCCTGCTTGCCATCGATGAGCTGACGCCTCACCTTCATATCGGCGATGCAACGCCCGAAGGTCCGCGCAGCCACTTGTCGCGCACGGCGATGCTTGCCCTTGCGGTGACGATACACAACCTGCCGGAAGGTATGGCGGTGGGAGTGGTGTTTGCCGGTGCTGAAGAGGGTGTGGCAAACATCTCGATGTCTGCCGCTATCGCCGTCTCACTCGGTATAGCGATACAGAACATACCCGAAGGTGCCATCATCTCGATGCCAATGCGTGCAGAAGGCAACAGCCGCTTGCGCTCGTTTGTTATCGGTTCGCTGAGCGGAGTGGTAGAGCCTATAGGTGGACTGTTGGTCATCTTGCTGGCGACATGGCTGACACCTATCTTGCCTTATCTGCTCGCTTTTGCGGCAGGAGCGATGATGTATGTGGTGGTAGAAGAACTGATACCCGAGGCATCACATGGTAAACACTCGAATATATCTACATTAGGTTTTGCCATCGGATTTGTGCTGATGATGGTACTCGATGTCGTATTAGGCTAAATGTGCTTCGACTTATAAGTATATGTTCCCAAATCAATATCAATAACAACAATTACTTTTCATCATAACGAACAAACAGCATGTCAGAAATCAACATCCAATCATACATGAGCAATGCTATTCGCCGTATTATGGCGAAGGCATATCGCAATGTGCTTAGCAACCCGCGTGAGGCAAAGACCGTCTTCCGATTGCAGCAGACGTTTCTCAAGTCGGAGTCGCGTCGGAAGGCAGTAGCCAAAGAGGGTGGAGTGGAGGTGCCTCCGTTTTTGATTTGCAGTATCTCGACGGAGTGTAACCTCTCGTGCAAGGGTTGCTATGCACGTGCTAACGGCATCGCCGACAACCCCGGCAAGAGCACTCGTCCGACGCTGACGCCGGAGCAGTGGCGTGACATCTTCTGTGAGGCTTCGTCGCTGGGTATCAACTTCGCTTTGCTTGCCGGTGGTGAGCCAATGATGCGTAAGGACATACTCGAGCAGGTGGCAACAGTGGAGGATATGATATTCCCGATCTTCACCAACGGCACACTGATAGGACCGTCGTATATAGCTTTCCTCAAAGAGCATCTGAACCTCATACCCGTGATAAGTATAGAGGGAGCGGAGCACGGCACCGATGTAAGGCGGGGCAAAGGAATATACAAGCGGGCGATGATGTCGGTGGAACAACTGCACAAAGAAGACCTGTTCTTCGGCGTGAGTATCACGGTGACAACGGAGAACTTCGCCCTTGTGACGTCCGACGAGTATGTCGACCACCTGCGTGAACTCGGCTGCAAACTGATTATCTATGTCGAGTATGTACCCACCGAGCCCGGCACCGAGCAACTTGCCTTCGGCGACAGCGACCTCGAGATGATGGAGGCGGTGCAGGCGCATCAGCGTGAGCGATACGACGATATCATCATCATCTCTTTCCCCGGCGACGAGAAACACATGGGTGGGTGTTTGGCAGCGGGACGCGGCTTCTTCCATATCGGACCCGATGGCAATGCAGAGCCATGCCCCTTCTCGCCATACAGCGACAGCAACGTACTCACACTCGGCGTTCGGGGAGCACTGCAGTCGCCGCTATTCAACAAACTACGAGCCGTACACCTCGTAGGCGGCGAACACTCCGGAGGATGCGCTCTATGGGAACACCGAGAAGAAGTCGAGAGAATGATGAAATAAGGTGATGAAAAACAATACTTGTAAGAGGATGTTAGTAAATTAACTAACTGATTATCTATAGTATAAGGTATTTTTATCGGTTAATGTCAGTGGTTTTAAAATTCAATCTAATTGATTGTATCACAAATGTTTAATTGGGCTTCACTCCTGTCACCTTCCTGTCATCTTCCTGTCTAGAATGAGTAATGATATTATTTCCTTGGCTTTTGATTAGTCGAAGTGGGATACTTTTTATTAAATAAAAATCATACAATATGAAAGCAGCAATTCGTTATTACAGCAAATTTGGCCATTCAAAACAGATGGCGCAGGCTATAGCAGAAATAGTACGTCAGAACCCCCTGACTGTCGAATCACCGCTTGCAGAGCAGGTAGATGTTCTCTTCCTTGGTGCAGGTATCTTCCTCGGTTCTGTCAACAAATCTGTTATACTGTTTATCAACACACTCACGCCTGACAAGGTGGGGTGCGTAGTCCTTTTTGGTTCTTCAGCTCTTATCAGTGAGCCTACCAAAGGCATGCGTGAAGCACTCGTAAAACGCGGAGTGAAAGTCTATGACAAAGTTTTCGAATGCAAGGGCGCTATGGGACCTCTCAACAGCGGTCATCCCGACAAGCATGACCTTGAGGCTCTGCGGGCGTTTGTGAGCGAGATAGTAAAGTGACAAGATGAATACCGATAAGATTCTCCCTGTACGCCGAGAGCATCTGTTACTGATGCAGGTGCTGTGTTGGCTCGCCCCGGGTATCGTCATCACTCGCAAGGGCATCGTAGCACTGTTGACGGTAGCCGACAGTGCTCCTGAGCGGCTGTGGTGGCTGATACTGATAGCGGTCGCAGTGGCTGTGTCGTTCTCGCTGATGTTCAATAACTTCATCAAGCGTTATACCCAACGTATCTTGTCGTTCCCTGAACGTAAGAAGTCGCTTTTTGCCTTCTTCGACTTGCGCGGTTATGTGTTGATTATCTTTATGATGGGCTTAGGTATAAGTCTGAAGTATATCCCGGGAATGCCTGTTGAGTTCTTTGCAGGATTCTACCCCGGGTTAGGTATAGCGCTTAGCATAGCCGGCGTGAGGTATCTGTACTCTTGGTGCAGAGAAGTGTTAATCAAGAAAGACTGAATAAATATCGTGAAGATATGTACGAACAGTTAAAATTAGACAATCAACTTTGCTTTCGTCTGTATACAGCATCACGGTTGGTGACGCAAGCCTATCGTCCTTTTTTAGAGCCGTTGAATCTGACATACCCTCAGTATCTTGTGTTGATGGTGCTATGGGAGAACGATTGTCAGCCGGTGAACGATATAGCCAAGCGTCTGATGCTTGAGACCAATACCGTAACGCCCCTTGTTCAGCGCATGGAGCGTCAGGGTATAGTGTTGAGAAAAAGAGGAAAGATAGATACTCGTCAGCGTCTGGTGTGCCTGACCGACAAAGGCAAAGCCTTGGAGCAGCAAGCCAAAGACGTGCCTGTTTGTCTGAGTGGCAAGCTATGCGAGCTTGGCGCCGACACCGCGGAATTGATGCAGATGATAACGTCGCTCGATAAGTTTATCGGAATCTTGAGTTCGAAATCGTTTGCTCAGTGAGTCTGCAAGAAGCAGGCTTGTATGAATAGCAGAGGCTGTCCGTTATCGGGCAGCCTCTGTCGTTGTTCAAATCAGACCTGTCAGGTCTCCGTTTGTTAATTGTTTAGTAGCCCTCATTTTGTTTGAGGTCGCCTGATATGATGAACTTCTGTGGGATGGGGAAGAGGTTCATGTAAGCAGGGAAGTCGGCTCCGTCGGTCTTTCCGCTCTTGAAAGCCCATTGGTACCCGGTGTTACCGCCGAATTTGCCGAAACGAACGAGGTCGGTACGGCGAATGCCCTCGCCATAGAATTCTCGTCCGCGTTCGCTGAGAATATTGTCGAGCGAAAGATTTAACATCTGTGAGGCACCTGCACGTCGGCGAACGGTGTTGAAAGCCTCTAACGCTGTTAGGTCACCGTAGGTCTTGCCACCGCGCAGCACAGCTTCGGCATAGTTGAGATAGGCTTCTGACAGGCGCAGGAGAGGTATATCGACGTCGGGCCATTGCGTGTCGGTGGGAACATAGTCGCTACTGCCCAGATTCATCCATTTCTGCACAGCCCAGAGGTTGCTATTTGTAAAGTAACCGTTGTAGTTGAGCGGGTCGAAAGTGCCGGCTGAGTTCTGGCTATAGTTGGTGAGCAGAGCTCGGGTATCGCCGGCGAGTCGCGGCATACCGGTGTAGTCGGCAGGTGTGAAGTTGCCGTCGGGGAAGAAGAGCAGTGGTAGCTGAGGACGTGCAAACATGCATGACCAGTTATCACTGATTCCGCAACTCGGCAGAGTCTGAGAGGCAAAGGCGGCAACTAAGTACTTGCTTCCTCCCCATGACGAATGTTCGCTACCTACCTGACGTAGCGACCATACTATCTCGTTTTCGGCTCCGTTGACGTCGTTGTCGGCACGGAAGAGGTTGGCGTAGTCGGAAGCGAGTTGGTATTGGGAGTTGATAGCTTTGGCAGCGTATTCGGCGGCGAGGTAGTAGTCGTCTTTGCCGGCATAGACTTGGCAGTTGAGGTAAACGCGCGAGAGTAGCAGTTGTGCTGCCACCTTGTCGACGCGGTAGAGTGAAGCACGATGAGCAGGCAGCTCAGCCTCGGCTGCTTGCAGCTCGCTGACGACGAATTCGTACACCTGTTCGCGTGAAGCTTGCGACTCTTGACGGAAGTTGGTATTGCGGGTGACAATAGGCACGTTGCCAAACAAGTCCATGAGTTGGTAGTAGAAGTATGCTCTGATGAAGCGCACTTCGCCTCGCTCGGTGGCATAAGTGACGGCATCGGCACGATCGAGATAGCTGTTGCACATGTAGATGTTGTAGTATATACGTTCAAACAATGCACTCAACATTAAGTTGTTGGCATCCCATGAGTTAGAACGAATCTGGTCGATACCCATGTCAGCCCATACCCAATAAAGCTGGTCAGCCGAGACTTCGTTGATTTCGTGCATTACACGATAGAAGCTTTGCCAGCCTTCGTCTAATCCGCTGATGTCGGCTTTCCCGTCGGGCTTCTGATCTCCGGTTTCTATCATGCGGCTATATATTTTGGCGTAGAGTTCGTCGAGTGGCAGGTCGCTGTCGGTGATGTCGGCTTGCGGAGTGATGACGAGTATGAAGTGTTTTGTGACGTTGTCGAGTGTTATTGTCATCAAGGTCTTTCCCACCGCTTTTGGGGCGATGTTAAGACGCAGAACCTGAAAATATGAGCCGTTGGTGATTATTTCAGAGCTGATGCTGACATCGGCGATGCTGTTGTCTTCGAGCGAAACTTCTGCTTTGTTGACATCGGCATGCCCGGGATCGGGCATTAAACTTATGCCATACGAGAAATCTTCATTGAGGGAGTGTTGACTGTCTCTGATGGGCAAGACGAGGCTATCGCCATAGCCGGTATAGAAGTCCTGTGCTATGTATGGTTGCCAAACCAGACTGTCGATTTGCGAAAGGGGGTATGAAGTCACATTCCTACCGTCAGCCCAAAAGTAGATACGTTGTTCCGATTGTCCAACCGCAAAGGTGATGCTGTCGACTTGGTCGTAGTTGAATCTGTTGAGGCGGAAAATATTGGTGTATGTGGTATCTCGTCCGGTGTCGTACCATTCACCTGTCTCGTTTTGTTCCCATACAGTCGATTGATATTCTTGGTGCGACCATACTGATATCTGTGCTATGGCAGGCAGCATCATAAGAGCTGCAAGTGCCGTTAGTATATACCTTTTCATTCTTTTCTGAGTTTTAGGAGTTCATTATTAAGCTGCATGAGGTATGTGCCTGCCGGCAGCGTACTTACATTGATAGTGGTGGTGTTGGAGCTTACCTTGACCGTCATTATCTGTTGTCCGGTAATCGAGAATATCTTGATGTTCTCGCCAATCTCGGCACCGCTGACATACAGATTGTCGGTTGCCGGGTTGGGGTAGACAACGACTTTGCCGGTGAGTTGGTCGAGTCCGGCACCGAGGTCGAACACCTCTTCGCCTATTTCTACCGACTCGTTTTCGGCGATTACGATAGTGGTCTCGTCGCTGAGTTCGATTTCGGTCAGTTGCTCGCCTTGTGCGCTGTAGACTTGAATCTTACCATCGGCGAACGTCATCTTGCCTAACTTAGCAAGGTTTTCTACCATCTGACTTTGCTGCAGATGTTGCACAGTCACGGTCTGTGCCGATGCCGATAGCATGGCTATGGGCATCAGAAGTAGTAATAGCAGTTTGTTCATAGTGATTGATGTTTTATGATTGATATACGTTATGCTTTCTTTCTGAGAATATAGTAGTCGAAGATGATACTTCGGTTGGCTATGGTCTTTGGTATGTCGTGTATTGCGAGTTTGAGGTTTTGTCGTCGGATTTGCCGGTACGTGTGTCGTAGCCGGTGATAGTCGCGTCGTGCCTTGAGTACAGCTTTGCTGTTTTGTGGATGTCGGCTGAGCAGCATCTGTGCGGCAGCTACCATGTCGAGTAGGAAGCGGCACGGCAGCAGCCATATCAGTCGTCTGAGTGGCAAGTTCTTGTAGAGTGTGAGCAGGCTGTTTCGGAAGTTAAGGTATGTCTTCTGTGGGTTCTCATATCCTAACGCTCCTCCTCCCACGTGGTAGATGGTGCTTTGTGGTACGCACCACAGCTCGTATCCTCGGCATGCGAGTCGCCAGCATAGGTCTATCTCCTCCATGTGTGCGAAATAGCGAGGGTCGAGTCCGCCTTCTCGGCGGTAGACGTCGGTGCGGATGAGCATGCATGCTCCTGTTGCCCAGAAGATAGGCACGGGGTTGTCGTATTGACCGTGGTCGGCTTCGACATGCGAGAGCAGCCGTCCGCGACAGAAAGGATAGCCGAGGACGTCGATATATCCTCCGGCGGCACCGGCATGTTCGAATATGACCTGTCTGTCGCCTGCCTCTTTGCTTTTCCACGAGAGCACCTTAGGTTGAAAAGCAGCGGCGTCGGGGTGTGCGTCGGCAAAGTCGAGAAGGGTGGTGAGCCAATGGTCGGTTACTTCGACGTCGGAGTTAAGCAGTACCACATATTCGGCATCGACAGCCTCGATGGCTTTGTTGTAGCCTTCGGCGAAGCCGTAGTTTCGGTCGAAGAGCATGAGTCTGACCTCAGGGAACGACTGTCGGAGCATCTGTACCGAGTCGTCGGTAGAGCCATTGTCGGCAACCACAATCTCGCAGTCGGCTACTTGCGTGTGACCGATGACTGATGGCAGGAATCGGCGCAGCCAGTCGACGCCGTTCCAGTTGAGTATGATAACAGAGCATCTCATGATGTTAGAGTCGAGCGTTTATAGGTTGGTGCGCAGGTTGGCGGGTATATCTTTTCTCGACCACTTCCAGCGGTTGTGGGTCCAGAGCCAAAGCTGTGGCTGACGTAGTATGTTGTCTTCGAGCAGTCGTGCATATTGGGCGGTGATTTCGTATTGTGCTGTTTGCTCGGGGTGTTCAGCTATGAGTTTGACTTCGACGTCGTAATACCCGCGCCGGGGTGAGGTGATATAGAGGTAGAAAACGGGGTATCGGAAGCGTCGTGCGAGTACCTCTGAGCCATCGAGGAAGGCGGTGTCTTGGTTGAGGAAAGTAGTCCAGAAGTGCATGTTGTTAGGCGATGGTTTTTGGTCGCTTAGCATGCCGTACATGGTGGTGAGGTTGTCTTGCCGTCTGGATATCATGGTTCGCAGCAGTCTGTTTTTCTCGATGCATAGTCCTCCCTGTCGGTTGCGGATATAGAGCATCAGGCTGTCGGCAGCTTGTGACTTGAGTTTGCGATATACGTTGCCTTCTGCTATCGTTTGTTGGTCGACATTTTGTTGCAGCGAAGCGAGCCATTCCCAGCATCCGATGTGTGCGAGCATTACTACGGCGCCGCCTGCTTGCAGTGTGAGCTGACTGAGCTGAGTGGTGTCGGAGAAACGTACGCGGCTGAGCATCTCTTCGGTAGTGATACGATAGCCGTATGCTATCTCTACCATCACGTTGCAAAGGTGGTGGTAGAACTTGTGCTCTAACTGCTTAAGTTCAGTTGCCTTGTAGTGGGGAAACGAATTTTGCAGATTACGTCTTACTATCTTGCGCCGATAGCGAACGACATAGTAGACAAGAGGGTAGAGCACATAGTCGGCAAGCCGATATAGTGTCGGCAACCGCAGTAGCGATACTAATCTGACTATCAGTCTCATGTTTTGCGAAATCGTTAGTTTTCTTCTTCGTAGATGCCTATCGACTTGCCGTATTCAAATTCGCCGTCGAGGATGAGTCGGATTTGTTCGTCGGTGAGTGGTGAGCGCATAGTCTGAAGTTGGTCTCTTACGAAGTTGAACATCACGTCTTCGTCGATGTCGGCACCTTCGGTGGTGTCTTCTTGTACCAAGCCTTCGGACTCGTAGAAGTCGTAGATGGCGTCGAGTACGTCTTGTACGTCGTCGTCGGTGAGTCGGCTACTGTCTTCTTTGGGAAGATAACTAAGGATGTATCGAATAGCTTCGCTCTCGTTGTATTCGATCTCGTCGTGTTGTTGGTTTGCCATAGTGTATGAGTATTTATACAGAATTTATTTGCAGGATATGTTGTTATTTTCGCTATCGCTTGCAAAGGTAAGAATAATTTTGTAATTTTGCATGCTTTTAGAGTATTTACTCTGATTTAACCTCTTTTTTTATGAAGAATTTTCTTTATCGTACTGTGTTTGGTGCGCTGTATGTGGCAGTGGTAGTGCTGTCGATAGTATATTATCGTTCGTTGCCTTGGCTGTTTGGCATAGCCTTTGGTGTGGTGTCGATGTTGGCAGCGCGTGAGTATCACGTGGTTGTGGGCAGCAGTAAGTTTCTTGTTTGGTCGAATGCGTTGTTGGCAGCACTCTTGTTTGTCGGCTATTTTCTGATGTCGGCAGGTATAGTGAGTGTGTCAGAGCAGACTGTTGTCGGCGTGTATGGTCTATGTCTGATAGTAGTGTTGGTCTCTGAGCTGTTTCGACGCGAGCAGCCTATCGCTAACTGGGGTAATACGCTTGTAAGTCAGGTGATGGTGGTTCTTCCGTTTGTGTTAATGAACAGGCTGATAGCTGTCAATCCTCATCTGCTGTTAGCGTTGTTTGTCGTCATCTGGGTCAACGACTCGGGCGCTTATTGTGTTGGTTCGCTATTGGGCAAGCACAAGATGTTTGTTCGCGTGAGTCCGGGAAAGACGTGGGAAGGTCTTGCCGGCGGCGTCTTGTTCTCTATGATTGCCGGTGCGATATTCTATTATGCTGTTGGCACCTATTCTCTCGTGCAGTGGCTTGTGTTGTCAGCCGTTATTTCTGGTGTCGGCACGTTGGGTGACCTGATGGAGAGTTTGTTGAAGCGCACTGTCGGCATCAAAGACTCCGGTCGTTTCTTACCCGGTCATGGTGGTGTGCTCGACCGTTTCGACTCTATCTTGCTTGCTACACCTGTGGTTTATATCCTTATGACGTTTATTTTGTAGTCTTACAGAAGCCCAAGCCTGCGTTGTGCAGTGCTCTGATGGCATTTAGTGTCCGCTCGTTACCTTGTCCGCTGACGATGGCGTAGCTGAGTCGGTATTGTTTGAGCAGCTGTTCATATCGCATGGTCAGCTGCTTTCTTATGTTCGGGTTTTCTCTGACGGGGTCGTCGACAAAGGGTAGGTCGGGCATCAGAAGCAGGTAGTAGTCGAGCGGGTGAGTGCGCAGGTGGTTGGTGACGAAGTCGGGGCAAGTGCCGTATCGGTGTTCGAACCACACTTGTGTGATGATGAGTTCGGTGTCGAAGAATACCATCGCTGACGGATAAGGGGCAGTGAGCTGCCTTATTTGTTGTTGTGCGATAGCTACTACGTCGTTGTAGGTGTAGTCGGAGGTCAGGTTCTCCACATAGTAGCGTGCATATTCGTCGACGGCTGTGGCTCCGTAATATGTTGCGAGCTGCTGTGCGAGTGTGCTTTTGCCGCACGACTCAGCTCCGATGATGCCAATGCGTATCATGCCGACTATATGTTAGGTTATTATAGGTCGTCGTGTTTGCCCACGGGCACGAAGCAGTATTGGAGGTCGTTGCCGACGTAGGCTATCATATAATAGGCGTTGGGGTAGTGCTCTTCGAGTGCGTCGACGGTGATGTATGTCACACCTTTGTGACGTGTTATCTCTCGGCTGTGGTCGTGTCCGCATAGGTACCATTCGATGCCGTATTTGGCAAAGAGTGCGGTGAGTTCGTAGGTCTCTTCTAATGCGTAGTTGCTGGTATGTCCTTGCGACTCGTCTTTTTTGAACAGATGCGTATGTGTGAACACAATCCGGTGTCTGTAGTTTTGTGGTGCAGCTTGGTCGAGCAGTTGGCGCAGCCAGCGTAGCTGTTTGGTTCCCAATGTCCCGTTAGCTGTCTCGAGGCAGATATACAGGTCTTTGTAGTTAGGTGTGTTGACGACGAACGAATATGTCGACGAGCCCCAATGCTGTTTCCATTCGCTCCATTGGTTGAAGTAAACGTCGTGGTTGCCGGCTGTGAGATAGATGCGTTCGCTCTTGGTGCCGCATGCTTTTTTTATGGTCTCGGTCACCCATGGTATGTTGTCTTTAGCATTGATGAGGTCTCCGAGAAAAAGTGCAAACGGTGCTACGGCGTCGTTTTTGAAGGCATTGAGGAAGTTTAGAGTGTTGTCGAAGGCGCTGTCGATATGGCAGTCGGTGCCGACATAAAAGCAGTATTCGTCGGTAGTGAGGGTGATGTCGCGCGAGCCGTGTGAGGAGTTGTACTGCATCGAGTGCTCGAAACGGACGTCGGGCTGAGGGCTCTGTCCTGCCACCATGCCGATGATGTCGTAGTTGGGATTGCACGAGCCTGCAACAAAGGCAAGGGCGGATAAGATAACGAACGATATAGTGTTAGTTTTCATAGCGATGATTGTTTTCGGGATGTCGAGATGCCGGGATGTCGGGATTTCGGGATGTCGGGATGTCGAGATGTCGTGATGTCGAGATGTCGGGATTTCGAGATTTCGTGATGTCGGGATTTCGGGATGTCGAGATGTCGTGATGTCGGGATTTCGGGATGTTTTTTATCTGAGTCGGTAGGCTATTCCGAGTCGTGCGTGCAGGGCATAGAACTGAGCATTCAGATGGAACATGCCTGTGGGTTTACATTCGATGCCGGCGAGCACCGATAGTCGTGGCATAGGGTTGTATCTGCCGGCGAGGGTGAAGATAGGTTGCCACATACGTTCCATCTGGTATTCATCGACATTGCATGCTCCGAAGCTCAAGTTCCATGGTGAGGTCTGCGGGCGAACGAATGCTTCGACTCTGTAGAGTAGGTTAAAAGGCTCTATTACTGTCTCTTCTTCGGAATGCCAAGGTCCGTTGAGCCGGTCGAAGAAACGAGAGAAGCAACCTATTTGAACATTTACGTAGTCCATGCGATAGCCGAGAGCTAAGGCGAGGTCGAAGTCGTAGGCACTGCTCCGTGCTATATATTTGTATAGCAGTCGGTTTTCGAAAAACAGCTCTCCTACGGGCAGTGGGAACAAAGCTCTGGTGTTGAGAGCGGCGGTGTAGTAGTTGGCGGTAGAAGCTTGCAGGTTGGCGTCGAGTTCGAAATGCCGATTGAGGGGTATGAGAGCCTGAAGGTCGAAGTTGCCGAAATGTTCGTAAGTGGGGTTATAGGCATACTCGCCAAAGAATCGAAGCTCGACGGGGCGGTCGGTGATTTGAGCCAAAAGGCTGTAACACAGGCAGCAAAGTACGAAAGTGAGTGTAATCTTGCGCATGTGGTTAGTTCCTTAGTTGAAGGTCGAAATATTTGGGTTCTCGTTCTAAGTTATCGTCTTGCAGCAGTTTGTTGATTTTGCGTTCAGCCATCTTAGGCATTCTGATGCAGAAGACGACAAACACGAGCATCAGAATACCGCTGATAGCAGGTGTGGCGTTCATTATCATGAGAATAGCATCGTAGGTGCCGTGAAGTAGTATAGGTACGAGCAGTACTTTTGACTGTTCGTATGTACTGAGGCGGAAGAAGTGGTTGCGTGAATAGTAGTAGCCCATAGCGACAGCGAACATATAATGTCCGGGAATGGCGAAGATAGCTCTTCCAACGGCGACGCTCTGCCATGAGTCGAGGTTGGAGACGAGGTAGCTGATGTTTTCGGCGGCAGCGAAACCTAACCCCACCATGGCGGCATATACTACACCGTCGATCATCTCGTCGTAGTAGCGGTTGTTTCTGAGCAGCAGCCAGAGGAAGAAGAGTTTAACGCCTTCTTCTACTAATGCCACTCCGAAGAAGGCATCCCACACACATTCGAGCCACGTCTGCGGATTGTCGGGTGCGAGTCCGAGTTGGACGAGCAACATCTCGGCGGGTGCGGCGAGAAAGACCGATACAGCTCCGAAGAGAAAACCTTTGACTAACTGCGAGACCGGCTCGTGCTGATACTTATCGCGCCGATAGATGTAGTAGGCGAGCACTAATGCGGGTGCCACGGCGGCTATTAGTATGACGTTAAAAGATGTAGGCATTGTTGTGTCGGGGATATCAGATGGTTGTGTTTTTGCGTTTTAGTCGGATTTCCCACCATATACCTGCGGCAGCGGCGAGTAGCATGAGAATGATGCAGGTGAGTGCTAACATGTTACCCCGTCGGACGCTGTCGGGTTCGAAGACGAAAGTGATATGGTGGTCGCCTGCCGGCAGGTTGAGTGCGCGCAGCATGTAATTGACGCGATAATGGTCGCAGGGCTTGCCGTCGACAAAAGCCTTCCAGCCGTGCTCGTAGTATATCTCTGAGAAGACGGCTGTCTTGTCGGCTTGAGAGTGACTCTGATACTCTAATCTGTCGGGGTGGTACTCGATGAGACGGATGTCGGCTGTGGGGTCGGGGGCTGTATGCAGCGAGCTGACATAGTTTTTGTATTGTTGGTCGGTGATGGCGGTGGTATGCAGGTCGGTTGTCGACAGCATGTCGATCTCTTCGTTGGCATTCGTTGCTATTTGTATGTCGTCGACGAACCATGCGTTGCCCATGTTATAAGGGTTGCGCACAGCCATCTGCTCGCCCGACTGCAGTCCGACGATGGCATATTTCATGTTGAGCATGTTGAGCACGGGGAAGATAGAGTCGGCGTTGACAGGTGTTAGGAAGCCTTGTGATTGGTAGATAGCTGTCATGAGCGGTTGCATCTCGGGGGCTATATGTCTGTCGATGAGGTCTTGATATCGGCGGAGCTTAGCGGCAGAGTATCCTCCTATGGACTTGAGGTAGTATGAGGTGCGTGCTTCGTTGAAGGTGTTGGTGGTGAGGTTGAGGACGCGGAAGTGCTCTTTGTCTTGCATCAGCTGTTGCTCGTAGGGCAGCATCTTAAAGGTCTTGTTGCGGTCTTTTCGGCTGATAAACTGTGAGTCGTTGCAGAAGCGCTTGTCGACGGGCCACATGTCGGCTACGATGAGTGCTGCAAGTGCGATGCCGAAGACGGTGGTGAGCATGGCGCTGTCTTTCTTTTGTCGCAAGTGGGCGTATGTGGCTACCGCTGCTGCACCTAACAGCACGAACAGCAGCGAGCGCCAGGCGTCGGCAGTGAGCATGGCTCGACGTTGTGCGAGCACAGCGTCGTAGACGAAGTCGGGCATACGACTGCTCCACTGGCTATCGTAGCTTGAGTGCAGGTCGACGATACCGGGGAAGAGAGCGAAGACGAGACATATAGTGGCGGCGAGGGCAGTGGAGACGATGAGTCCTGCCTTCAGACGTCCGGGTTCTACTTTGCCGGCAGCTATTTGCCTGAGTGCAAGGAAGCCGAGTAGCGGCATTGTGATTTCGGCAACGATGAGGATACTCTCTACCGCGCGGAACTTATTGTAGACGGGGAAATATTTGAAAAACAGTTCGGTGAGCCACATGAAGTTATGTCCCCAAGCTAACGCTATCGAGAATAAGGTGGCGATGAGCAGTGCCCATTTATATGGTCCGCTTACTATGATGAGTCCGAGCAGGAAGAGCATACATACGATGGCTCCTGCGTATACAGGTCCGGATGTGAACATCTTCTCTCCTCGGTATGTGGGTGCAGCCTGACAGAACTGCTTGGCGGCTGAGCTTTGTACTCCTGCTTTGACGAGTTGGCGGTATAGCTCAGAGTCTTTGCCTACGTCGTATCCGCTGGCTCCGCCCATGAAGTTAGGTATGAGCAGCGTCATTGTCTCGTCGATGCCGTAGCTCCATGCGGTGGCATAGTCGAGGTCGAGACCGGCTGTTTTGTTTTCTGCGTCGTCGGTCTTCTGGAGGTCGCTATGTCCGCCGCGCATCGTCTCGGCGGCGTATTCTACGTTGGTGAAGATATTAGACGAGCCTATACCCATACCGATGGCAAACGAGAGGGCAAAGACCAGTGTGCCGATGCCGAGGTCGAGGTAACGTTTGTCTTTGATATGTACGTAAATCTCGGCGCAATAGAGTACGCCGATGAGCATACATATATAATACGACATCTGCGGGTGTACGAAAAAGCCCATCGGTATCATTATCATGGTGATGATAGCAGCGATGCCGTAGTGTTTTTGGAAGCATAGTCTTAGCGCTGCCACCACCATCGTCATCCATGCGATAGAGACGCACTTGCCATGGTGTTGGGCTGCCACGATGATGAAGAAATACGACGACAGCGCCATGGCAAAAGCTCCTGCCATGCTCACCCACTTACCTACTTTGAAGCTGCGTAGCAATACGTAGAAAGCTACTAAGTAGAACAGCATTATCAGAATGGTGTTGCGTGTGCCCCATTGGAAAAAGAGGTAGAGAGGTCGTAGGATTTTGTCGGTCAGGTACTTGCCTCCGCCAATCTGGTAGTTGGGCATGCCCGAGAACATTGAGCCCGTCCAGAAGGTGTTGCCTCCTTGCTGAGCATATTCGGCACTCTCGTGCACTGCGGCGATGCCGTTGATATTGTCGCCTGCGTAGATGACCTTACCTTCTAAAGCGGGGTAGAAATAGATGATGGAGGCTACTACGAATATAAGCCCTATGATAAGGTCGGGCAGGTACTTCTTTAAGATGTTGCTTATTTGCATGGTTGCTGTCGTTTTTGTGGTGAGAGCGGGGATGCTGTCGTCGGTTGTTCTGAGGCGTGGTGTGCGGAAAACGGTGCACGTCGTCACATGAGCGACCTTAGCTCAGCGAGTTCTGCTCTGATGCTTTTGAGGTATTGTGCTATCTTCATTTCGCGGTCGTTGGTCTTGCTGTCGGCATTGAGCATACGCTTGATGGCAGCTATCGACAGATGCTGTTCTTCTCTGAGATACTTGATGCGTTTGACCAGTTCGACGTCGTCGGCGGTGTAGAACCGTGTCTTGTGGCTATTCGTCTTTGGCTGTAGCTGGTCTATCTGCGTTTCCCAATAGCGTAGCGTAGGCAGCGTGATGTCGAGCATCTCGCTTACTTCACCTATAGAATAATATACTTTCTTTGGCTCCGCCATGTGTTGTTACTCTCTTGATATCAGTTCTTTGGCGAGATCCATGTAGTTGATGGCACCTTTGCTTTGCGGTGCGTATTCGAGAATGGACATGCCATAGCTTGGTGCTTCGCTGAGTCGGACATTACGTGCTATGACGGTGTCGAAGACCAGGTTGCCGAAGTGTTTCTTTACCTCTTCGTACACTTGGTTCGAGAGTCTTAGACGGTTGTCGTACATAGTCATCAGGAAGCCTTCTATCTTGAGTTGGGGGTTGAGTTTGGACTTGATGATTTTGATGGTGTTGAGCAGTTTGCTGATACCTTCCAAAGCAAAATACTCGCATTGTACGGGTATGATGACCGAGTCGGTGGCGGTGAGAGCGTTGATGGTTATCAGTCCGAGCGACGGGCTGCAGTCGATGATGATGTAGTCGTACGAGGGTTTGAGTGGTTCGAGCATTTTCTTCATGATGCTTTCTCGCTCTTCGATCTTGAGCATCTCTATCTCTGCACCGACGAGGTCGATATGCGAGGGTATGATGTCGAGATTAGGGGTGGTGGTCTGGACGATGGCCTCTGTGGGGTCGACACCATTGATCATACATTCGTAGATGGTGGTATGCAACTGGCGTATGTCGACTCCCAGTCCGCTTGAGGCGTTGGCTTGCGGGTCGGCATCGATAAGTAATACGTGTTTGCCGCTTTTGGCGAGTGCGGCTGAGAGGTTAATGGCACTGGTGGTCTTTCCTACGCCACCTTTCTGGTTAGCTAATGCAAAAATCTTCATATCTTGTGTTTATTATTTATTTGTATACTTGGTGTTTGTTATCTTTTCGAGTATCTGTTCGACGGTTATCTGTCGGCAGAGGAAGTTGCGGTATGGGCATTGTGTTCGTCCGTGGTTGGTGCATGGTCGGCAGGAGAGCGGTCGTTGCAGGCAGTCGTCGTCACTCTGTCGGTAGCCGTAGTAGCCGGTGTAGGGGTGTGTGGCACACCAGATGCTGACGGCTCGCAGTCCCACTATCGAGGCGAAGTGCTGGTTGGCAGAGTCCATACATACTATCAGGTCGAGTTGTCGCATCAGCTCGAGTTCTTGCTCAAGGGGTAAGATACCTGCCACGCATGTGGTGTTGGGTGTCAGGCTTGCCCAAAGTCGCAACATCTCACATTCCACTTCGCCTGCGCCGAACAGGAACACCTGTGTGTCGGGCATGGCGGCGAGTCGACGTATCAGTTGTTTGGTGGTGCGGTAGGGTAGCATGTTCGACTTCTTTTTGGCAAAGGGTGCCACTCCTATCCATCGTCCCGTTTTGCTGCCGAACATAGTCCGTACGGCAGCTGCTGCCTTGACATCGACAGCTATCTGCCGAAAAGCGTCGTCGGTGACGAGTCCGGCTTTTGTGAAGACCTTACTATATCGTTCTGTCTCCGTCTCTAACGGTTGCGAGCGTCTGTAGCCCTTGAGCCGAAGCCGCCATTGGCTCAGGAGCTGTTCGCGAATGACGTATACGCGCTTGCCTGAGAGTCTGAAACGCAGCCTTAACAGTCTTGACTGCATGGAGTTCTGCATATCCAATACGGCGTCGATATGGTAGCGGTCGGTTATCTGCCGATATAGTTGAGCAATGCTCTTCTGAGTGTTATGTTGATGTGTGGAGTCTTCGTGGTCGGCGGTGATGAAGTCTACATTGGGCATGGCGGCAAACATACTACTCAGTCTTTTCTTCGAAACCACTACAAAACGGTCGTCGGGCTGCCGACGAGACGCCGACTCCAACACCGGAACCAGCATTGCTACACTACCAACGGTTGAAAATCTGAGAATTAAGTAGGTCATCGAATCTTGTGTTTGCTAACAACAACCTTATTATTGTATATAGCCCGTTTTAAGCATGCAAATTTACTCCGTTTCCGTGGAATATGCAAGAATTTAAAAAAAAATGAGAAAAAATTTGCACGGTTCAGAAAAATGTTGTACTTTTGCAACCGCTTTCGAAAAGAAAGCCATGGTGCCATAGCTCAGTTGGTAGAGCAACGGACTGAAAATCCGTGTGTCACTGGTTCAAATCCCGTTGGCACCACAGTAAAGAAACCGTCGTACGACGGTTTCTTTTTTGTTTTTTGGCGAGGGGGTGAAATGGGTACGCCAATTTGCAATTGGCGGCATGTCAAGCGGAGTGGTACGCCAATTAAATTTGGCGGCAAAAGAAGAAAGAACCGCCGGTTGGAAACCGGCGTATCCGGCGGGGGGCGATATGCATAGGGGTGCGCAGAAGTGGCTGTTCGTTTTTCTTGAATAAAAGTTTTGCCGTGTTGGAAGAAATTATTACCTTTGCAGGCTTTAGGAGCGCAAGAGTCGGCATATGCGTATTACGCAAAGAAACCCGGCTCTTGGAATAAACATCAATGAGCATATAAAACGTAATATGTATATCAACATACTAAAGTTTCCCACTTCGGTTGATCCCTTGTCAAAAAGTATCATTACTCGTTCTTGACAGGAAGATGACAGGAAGATGACAG
>CAMHKW010000019.1 GCA_946185835.1 uncultured Bacteroidales bacterium | reverse complement strand
CAATAGACGTTGCCCATAGCACTGCAGGTGAATAGCCTCTTCTTTTATCCCGCACGGGGGTACGCCGGTTTGTAACCGGCGGCAATAGACACGGGGTACGCCGGTTTATAACCGGCGGCAATAGACGTTGCCCATAGCACTGCAGGTGAATAGCATTTTACGATTCCATGCACTGCCCAACACTAAAAAATCTTTATTATTTTGTCATGTAAAAAGAATTGACTATCTTTGCGAGCTAATTAGGAGCAAATAAACAACCAAGCCCAATAAGAGCAAAATAAATAACCAAGCCAATTAAGAGCAAATAAATAAACTTAAAATACATACTTCTATGGGAAGAGCATTTGAATATCGCAAAGCGACCAAACTGAAACGCTGGGGTCACATGGCTCGCACGTTTACCAAATTAGGCAAAGAAATCACTATAGCAGCCCGCGAGGGCGGTCCCGACCCCGATGGCAACCCACGTCTGCGTATGCTCATTCAGCAATGCAAGCGTGAGAACATGCCCAAGGAGAACATTGAGCGTGCTATCAAAAAAGCAACCGATAAGTCGGCAGAAGGCTACAAAGAGATTAACTACGAAGGCTACGGGCCACATGGCATAGCTATCTTCGTGGAGACAGCCACCGACAACAACATGCGCACGGTGGCTAACATACGCTCGTACTTCACCAAGCACGGAGGCTCGCTCGGCACACAAGGATGCCTGCAGTTCCTTTTCGACCGTAAGGCTATGTTCACCGTAAGTGCCAAAGAGGGAGTTGACCTCGACGAACTCGAGCTGGAACTCATCGACTTCGGAGTAGAGGAACTCGGACAAGACGAAGATGGTAACATCATCATCTATGGCGATTTCGCGCAGTACTCACAGATACAGAAATATCTCGAAGACAACGGATTCGATATTCAGAGTTGCGAATTTGTACGCATACCCAACGACTACAAAGAGCTCACCGACGAGCAACGCGAGTCGGTACAGAAACTCATCGACAAAATCGAAGAAGACGAAGACGTGCAGAACGTATTCACCAACATGGCGGAATAATAACTATCGGTATGGAACTTATAAAAAAATACTTTCCACAACTAACCGAACATCAAGAGCAGCAGTTTGCTGCTCTTGGCGTTCTTTATCCGGAGTGGAATGCTAAGATAAACGTCATCTCGCGCAAGGACATCGACAACCTATACGAGCACCACGTCCTTCACTCTCTTGCCATTGCCAAGTTCTTGACTTTTCAGCCCGGTACCGAGCTTCTTGACCTCGGTACCGGTGGCGGCTTTCCCGGTATACCTCTTGCCATTATGTTTCCCGAATGCCATTTCACTCTTATCGACTCTGTAGGCAAGAAGATACGAGTAGCGCAAGAGATAGCCGCTGCCATCGGGCTCGAGAATGTGGTCTGTAGGCAACTACGGGCAGAAGACGAGAAAGGCAAGTATCAGTTTGTGGTGTCGAGAGCCGTGATGTCGCTGCCGGATCTGCTAAAACTGATACGTAAGAACATCTCTAAGGAGCAGTTCAACGCGCTTCCGAATGGTGTCATCTGCCTCAAGGGGGGCGAGTTGCAAGCCGAGCTGCAGCCGTTCAGACATATTGCCGAGCAGACACCCGTCAGTCAGTATTTCAAAGAGGAATACTTCAAAACAAAAAAGATAGTATACATGCCCGTTTAGTCGCTCTTGGCTGTAGCACCACTACTATAGAGTATAGCTGATATATAAAATGCGAGTCTTCACCTTCTTCTTCAACCCCATACGTGTGTGCACCTACGTTTTGAGCGCACGCGAGACCGACAGCGATGCCATCATCATCGACGCCGGATGCTATACTGATGACGAACGAGAGCGGCTGTTTTCATATATTGAGAGCCATCGGCTCCGGCTGAAGGCGCAGTTGCTCACACATGCTCACCTCGACCATATCTTCGGCGTACGTTATGTTGAGCAGCAATGGGGACTGGTGCCATACCTCCACCCTGCCGACGAGGACCTGCTTCGCAATCTCGGCACGCAAGCCGACTTCTTCGGCATACCTTTCAGCGACCTGTCGCCCCACGACTACATCCCGATTACGGACAATGAGCAGTTAGACTTCGGTTTTGTGAAGCTCAAAGTCATTGCCACTCCCGGTCATACCCGTGGCGGCGTATGCCTACTTGCCACCGACACCGGGTACGCCGGTTTCCGGCCGGCGGGAGAATCCCATGCCGGTGAGGACACATATACCGACAGCGAAGCCGTGTCTTTCGGCGTGGGACGTTATCAGCTCAGTCGCTGCCTGTTCTCGGGCGACACACTGTTTCAAAACGGCTACGGGCGCACCGACCTATACGGAGGCGACTACGCTACCCTGATGCAGTCGCTCGACCGCCTTTTTACACTCGACAGCGACCTCGTCGTACTTCCGGGTCATGGTTTACCAACGACTATCGGACACGAAAAGCTTGGGCTAAGGAACCGATAGCAGTTATAAAACCCCTCTTTTTTTTGCCGATTACTCGTTCTTGACAGGAACATGACAGGAACATGACAGGAGAGAACACCATGTAACGCGGTGTATTATATATAGTTACATTGATTTTTAAAAGCATTGTATTCCACATAAAAGATATTCATTATTTATTGATTATTAGACACGTAACCGTATAAACACAGAAAAATACTTATAGAATGCAACTACAAGAATTTAGGACACTATATCTTTCTCAAACCGACTCATCGGGTTCCCTTTCGCAATTAAGCAGCATACTATTGCGATCCGGGCGTCCCTCTCATTTTCTATTGTCAGGCATAAG
The DNA here is from genome assembly GCA_946185835.1 of uncultured Bacteroidales bacterium. Taxonomy (GTDB): domain Bacteria; phylum Bacteroidota; class Bacteroidia; order Bacteroidales; family Paludibacteraceae; genus Colicola. The sequence continues at coordinate 36,039 of CAMHKW010000019.1, read as the reverse complement.
CGGTTCGGCGATAGCCTTAGAGCTGAGCAGCATAGCTGAGAGACGAGTGCCGGCAATATTGGTAGCCATGAGTTCAGAGGAAGCAGCCGCCTATATGTCATCAGACCTTGCTCGCCTGCTTGATAGAGAGTCGGAGATACAACAAAGCGCCACGGTGCCGACCGACAACAAACAGCAGAAAGAGAAACAAGTTCTATTCTTTCCGTGCTCAGAGCGGAGACGTCAGAAGGCTAAAGACGAGGCATACGAGATACAACGGACTGAAGTGCTGACTCGACTGTCTGATTCTCTTTCGAGTAGCCAAGCGGGAGAGAGACGAGTCGAAGCCTCGTCTCTACAAGGGTTGCCTCCCCAAGCGAGAGAGAGACGAGTCGAAGCCTCGTCTCTACAAGAGTTGGCTCCGATTGCAAATCGGCGTACCCGTACGTCTGAAGCAAGCTGTGGTAGCTTACCTCCTATCATTGTTAGTTATGCCGAAGCACTGTCAGAGCCGGTTGTGATGCGTCAGACATTGACCCAAGCCGCGATTGAGTTGAGAGGCGGTCAGACGCTCGAGATAAGTGCTCTTTCGTCGGAGCTGAGCGCTGCAGGTTTTACGCGTGTCGACTTCGTGTATGAGCCCGGTCAGTATGCCGTCAGAGGCGGCATTGTTGATATCTTCTCATATAACAGCGAGATGCCCTACCGTCTCGACTTCTTCGGTAACGAGATAGACACGATACGTCTGTTCGATATAGAGACTCAGCTCTCTGAGCAGAAAGTGGAGGTTGCCACTATCATCCCCGAGCTGAGCAGCGATAGCGAACATGTTGCCACGTTGGCAAGTTACCTTCCTGAAGGCACCATCGTGGTAAGTGACGACTTCTCGTTGCTACGGTTTAACCTTGAGTCGTCGTTGCACAAGACATACGAATACTGGCAACCTCTCTTTAGCGGCGAATATCACACTATCGAAGTCTCACGCCACTCGTTCTTCGACAGTTATGAGAGTTTGAACTATGACGTCATGCCTCAGCCGGTCTTTCATAAGAACTTCGACTTGTTTGCCGACACACTCAAGCAGCTGAAAGACGATGGCTATAGCATCTACATCTCGTCGGACGCAGTAAAGCAAACCGACCGTATTGAAGCCATCTTAGACTCGAAGGACCTGCCTCATATCTTCACACCGGTAAAAGATACGCTTCATGAAGGTTTTGTCGACCGCGGTCGTAAGATAGCGTTCCTCACCGACCACCAGCTCTTCGAGCGCTATCATAAAGCCCGACAGGCGGTAGCGGCGGTGCGTCGTTCGAAGGCTCTGATCACGTTGAAAGAGCTCAACCAGCTTCGTGTGGGCGACTACGTGGTTCATGTCGACCACGGTATTGGTCGGTTTGGGGGATTAGTCAGAAGCAGCATCAACGGCAAGCCTCAGGAGATGATAAAAATCGTGTACCGGGACCAAGACTCCATCTTCGTGTCGATACATAACCTACACCGCATCAGCAAATACAAAGGGAAGGAGGGCACCGAGCCTCATATCTCGAAGTTAGGCAGTGGTCAGTGGGAGCGCATGAAAGAACGTACGAAGCAGAAGGTGAAGGATATAGCCCGCGACCTGATACGCCTCTACGCTCAGCGTCACAGCGAACAAGGCTTCCAGTACTCACCCGACTCTTACCTGCAACACGAGTTAGAAGCTTCGTTCTTATACGAAGACACTCCCGACCAGCAGAAGGCTACTATCGATGTGAAGCACGATATGGAGTCTCCTGCCCCTATGGATCGCTTGGTATGCGGCGATGTAGGTTTTGGCAAGACGGAGGTAGCGATGCGTGCTGCCTTCAAAGCCGCCACCGACGGCAAGCAGGTCGCCGTTCTGGTGCCTACCACCGTCCTCGCGTTGCAACACTATAACACGTTCTGCGAGCGCTTCAAACGCTTTCCGGTCAGGGTCGACTACCTCTCACGAGCCAAGAATGCCAAACAGACAAAGGAGATACTCAAGGACCTTGAAGACGGCAAAATCGACATTATCATCGGCACACATAAGCTTGTTGGCAAGTCAGTTCGTTTTAAAGACTTAGGGCTACTTATCATCGACGAAGAGCAGAAGTTCGGCGTAGCGGTAAAAGAGAAGCTACGACAGATGCGCGTCAACATCGACACGCTGACGCTGACCGCGACCCCTATACCTCGCACCTTGCAGTTCTCTCTGCTTGGAGCACGCGACCTTAGCATCATCAACACACCGCCGCCAAATAGGTATCCGGTTCAGACCGAAGTCATCAGCACCGATGACGACGACATAATAAAAGAAGCCATCGAATTAGAGATGAACCGTAATGGTCAGATATTCGTGGTCAATAACGTGATACAGACGTTACCAAATATAGAGAATCGTCTGCACAAGCTATGCCCTACAGCTCGTATCGCCATCGCTCATGGTCAGATGGCTCCGGAGTTAGTAGAACAGATACTCACAGACTTCATCAACTACGACTACGACATCCTTCTGTCGACGTCGATCATCGAGTCAGGCGTCGACATGCCGAATGTGAATACCATCATCATCAACTCAGCGCACCGTTTCGGTCTCAGCGACCTTCACCAGCTGCGTGGTCGTGTAGGCAGGAGCAACCGCAAGGCATACTGTTACTTAGTGGCGCCTGCTAACGAGTTGCTGACCCCTGAAGCCAGGCGGCGCCTGCAAGCGGTGGAGACGTTTGCGGAATTAGGCAGCGGCTTCCATATAGCCATGCAAGACCTCGACATCCGCGGCGCGGGCAACATGCTCGGCGCCGAGCAGTCGGGCTTCATTGCCGAACTAGGCTACGAGACCTACCAACGCATACTCAACGAGGCGATGCTCGAACTCAGAGAAGAAGAGGGAGCCGACGGTTTCGACGAACATAGCGACACTGACAGCCGACACAAAAACGAAGCCTGGGTCACCGACTCGCAACTCGAGACCGACCTCGAGATAAGCTTCCCGAGCGAATATATCGAGAACGTGTCGGAGCGAATCACGCTGTATCGCGAACTCGACTCGCTGCAGACCGAACAGCAGCTGCAAGACTACGCCAAACGATTAGTCGACCGCTTCGGAGCCATGCCTCAGCAGGCACTCGAACTGCTCGATGTCGTAAGACTAAGGTGGCAATGTATACGCTTAGGAATAGAGAAGATATACCTGAAAGCCGGCAACATGTCGCTGTTCTTCCCTTCCAACACTATGTCGCCATACTATCAGTCAGACGCCTTCAGCAACGTCATCCAATATGTTGTTCACAATCCCCGTCGTTGCCGATTCCACGAGCAAGGTGAGCGGAAGTCAGTACATGTCAGCGATATAAAGTCGGTGTCAGAAGCGCGCTCGCTACTCTCACAGATAGAGAAATGGAGTTAGCAGAGAAATGCCGCCGGTTACAAACCGGTGTACCCGCGTGGGTGTTAGTCGCGAGTGGGGGCACTCGCGCTCCTGTTTGTCGCCGGTTGCAAACCGGCGTACAGATGGGGCAGATATATAGGGGGGTAGATGTTAGTTGCCGATATAGATTTTGCGTTTGCCGGCAGGAGATGATACCACATATATACCTTCCGGCAGTTGGGGCATCTGTTCGAAAGAGCCGAGTTGTTTGCCAAGGATATCGTAAATCACGAATGAGCTGTCTTCGTTGGCTGTTACATTCTCTACAGCGTCTTCCGCCGGGCAAATACCCGGTGCTACAGCTTCTGCCCATGTGGTTGCGACGCGAATGCCATCGACGACAAGCCAACTGTCGGCAAGTCCGCGATAGAGCACGACGCCCGGTGCGATATCGGCTATAGCAGACGATGTGATCGGTCCTATTAGCGGTTCGTTAGGCTCAGAAGAAGGATATTCGTCGAACACATAGAGCGACGCTTCGTCGTTGTTGGTTCCCTCCTTGATCTCGTACTTCACCACGACGAGGTAAACCTTGTCGGGCTCTGCCAACTTATCGGAGATATAGGTCTGCGTTGCCTTTCCGTATTGGAAGCCGAAATAGGCATCGTAGTCTTCATCGAGTTCGAGTGACACACGTCCCGTCATCTCGTAGTCGGTATCGGATATCACCTTTCGGAGTGTGAAAAAGAAGCCCGACTTATAGCATTGTGTAGGCTGAAACATAAAGGCAGCATAGACGGTTCCGCTCTTGACCGAAGGAAAGGCATGCTCCGGGTGATAGCTGCCCGTGGAGCCGTCTAAGACCATAGCATTGCCGATACTGCAACCGGCATAGCCGTTAAAATTAAGTCCGCCGGTGACATAGGCATTGGCATAGTAGATGTCAGCATTGTAGTGGTCGTTGGTCCACTCCGACTGATTGACAAGAGGAGTCGAGAAATCGTCGTAATTAAAGTCCTCGACAAACAAGACATCAGCACTGATGCTAAGTGGCAATGATAGCAACAGACCGACAAAGATATTACGTACTGCTTTCATAGTAGATAGATTTTATTGTGTGTAGATAGTTTTAATTAAGTTTCGAAAGTAAATGGGGCACGGCAATGCAATTGCCGTGTTTATAGAAACGAGAATATTGGTGCGGGCTGTGTTTATAAAAACGAGAATGGTTGTGCGGGCCGTGACATATTGCTTTATAACTTGCAAAACATAAATAGATTTATTGTAGGTAGTTTTTGTTTTGCAAAGATACAACATATTTCTTGAATATCAAGCGTAGGCGAATAAAAAAACATGCGAGCGATAGGAACTGCAAGCCGCGAAACGATTTTTGCTTGTTTGAGTTGCACAATATCGAAAGATTTAGTACCTTTGCAAGTCAGTAAAACATATATTAAACGGACAGAATAATGCATAAAAGCGGATTTGTAAATATCGTGGGTAACCCCAACGTAGGTAAGTCGACCTTGATGAATGCGCTTGTAGGTGAGCGCTTGAGTATTATCACGAGCAAGGCACAGACGACGCGTCATCGGATACTCGGCATTGTCAATAGCGAAGACTTTCAGATAGTGTTTTCCGACACTCCCGGAGTACTGAAACCCAACTATAAGTTGCAGGAGAGCATGCTGGAGTTTTCGGAGTCAGCTCTTGTAGATGCCGACATTCTACTCTACGTCACCGACGTTCAGGACAACTACGACAAGAACGCCGAGTTTTTAGACAAGGTAAAGCACAACAAAGCACACATACTGCTTGTGATCAACAAGATCGACCTTACCACACAGGAGACGCTCGAACATCTGGTGTCTTTCTGGCACGAGCAGATTCCCAATGCAGAGATATATCCCATCTCGGCAATGGAGCGTTTTGGAGTAGACACGCTGATGTCGAGGATAATAGAGCTGTTGCCGCCATCGCCGCCTTTTTTCGACAAAGACCAGCTCACCGACAAGCCCGAGAAGTTCTTTGTCACAGAAATCATACGCGAGAAGATACTGCGCAACTACGACAAAGAGATACCCTATTCGGTAGAGGTAGAGGTAGAGAGTTTCAAAGAAGAGACGTTCAGCGCCGAAGAGGGCAACTCGAAAGAGCCCATTATTCGCATCAGTGCGGTCATCTATGTCGAGCGTGACAGTCAGAAAGGCATCATCATCGGCAAACAGGGCAAGGCACTTAAGAAAGTGGGTATGGAAGCTCGCAAAGACTTAGAAGAGTTCTTCCAAAAAAGAATCTACCTCCAGCTGTTTGTGAAGGTAGATAAAGACTGGCGTCAGAAGTCATCTCGTCTGAAGCACTATGGCTATGAGTTAGAGTAAGCCGCAAGGTTAGGTGAGTCTACATCCCGAACTCGTATGCAACGCCGATGGCATGTTGGAAGGTTCGCTCTTCGGTAAGTCGAATGACAGAGGTGTCTTTGCGTTTGATATTGATATCGCGGTCGTAGTCGTAGTTGAAACGATAGAAGAAGTTGAGTGTATTCTGCTTGTCGAGGCGCCATTTCAAGCCCACAGCAGAGTGCACTTTTGTTATATACTGATGTCCTTTGTTCTGACTATCGTTGTTGGCATATTTCTTCTGATATTCAGGTGCATTCAATGTATTGGCGAGCTCAACCCAAACGTATGGTTTGAGCGGCTGAGTGCGACACGAATATTCTAAAGTGAGTCGTGAGCGAAGTGTCCAGTCGTACTGATTTTTCTCGAGGGGATTGACGCTGTCGGTACGTATCTCGAGCATAGCCCGTTCGCGGAGCGATAGTTTCCAGTTGTCGAACTTATAAGAGCCTGTCACACCCAAGAAAACACGGTGGCGCAGCCACTCGTTATGGTCAGACCAATCTTTAGTTCCCATTATCTTAAGCATATATCCTGCGTCGACCTTAAAATAGCTTATCGGAGCATATCCTACAGATAGCGTGGTATATGATTTATTGAATGATTTATAGGAGCTTATGTCGTTTAGCGAGTTGAACATGTCGAAGCGCAGGTCTTCACTTAGATGCAGTCTGAGTCCGTTGTGCCATTTCTTTTGGAAGTCGGCACCCACCCGCATCTGTACCAATGTCTGTGTGGTGGTTGCGGGATAGCCGTCGGAAGTGTAGTACTCCCATGCCCACGAGTGTGCGCACAGCAGGCAGAAGACGGCTAAAGGTAAAAGACGTAGTTTGTTCATAATCATTTGAATTTAGTAATCAGGTCGATGCTATTCGACTCACCTCGTTGGAGCGGGTAAGTCATCTTAATATATGCCACGTCGCGTAAGAAGTCGATGTGTCCGATTTCGAGACCAAGAACTTTCTGTCCGGTACGTTGTTCGAGGTCGGCAATGAGTTCGGCACGTTTCTCGGGTACTATATTCTCGATCTTGTCGTAAAGTATAATTTTAGTTGACGTGCGTCTTTTGTTAGCCCATAGTTCGAAGGCGAGCGCTAAGAGTATGAGTGTGACGTTGGCGAAGACCAGCTGATGCCATGCGAGTCCATCGGCTTTGAGCGATAGTGAGTTGATGACCGACTGTGCGATAATGATAAACAGATAGGTCATTTCGCGTATGGGCACTGTCTCGGTTCTGTAGCGTATCATACCGAAGATGGCAAACAGTCCGAGCACAAATCCTGTTTGGATATCGAGTATTTGCATCAGCCACAGGAGCATAAACATAGCGCTTGAGAAAAGCATGAAAGTGACATAATAGTCACGTCGCTGACTGACTCGGTAATAGATGAAATAGATGAGTAGCCACGACATGAGCAGGTTGAAGAGGAACATCAGCGGCAAGGTGATTAAGCTCTCGGAGATGCCTATGGCTTGTGCGAGGTCGTGCATCAGATAAGAGATGCTGTCGCTATGCCCGAATTGGGCGGCTATTGACGGATCGTAATCCGTAAATTCCAATGTAGGATTGGCAAGGTCTACTTGAGTCATAAAGAGAGAGTATGTTATGAGTTGATTAGTTTTTCTATTTTTCTTATTTTGATTTTGAAACGGTTTTGTTTCACTTCGTGGTCGGTGAGTGCGACGCCGATGCAATATTTGCTGATTTTGAGTTGATGCACTCTCATCTGCAGCATTATGTTGAGCATTGGTGACGGTACGTTGCCGTCTCGTTTGAGTTCGACGATGACCAGTTCGGGTTTGCTTACCTCAACGCCATTGCGTTGGTTGGTCCATACGAGGTTGAAGTCGATAGTGAGTCGCTCTGTTTTAGCCTTATTGACAAGCGTGATTCGGCTAAACTGCGTCCTCATCTCGGACCGGAGTTGCTCGTATCGGTATCTGCTTTTCTGCTCAAGGAAGGGAGCGATTTTGTCGTGCTGTTCGAACCAGTCGGTGTTAGGCAGACTGATGCGTTTTTTCTTTGTTCTGCCGTGGTTATTCTTACGTTTGACTTCGAGGAACACGAGCTCAGAGTCGACATATTCGCGTACACGTATCTTTTGCCTTACTAAATGCCGGTTGTGGTGCATCATGTACATCTCGAGTTGTTCTGTATCGTAGTACATGGTGTCGTAAGTAGCCACTCGTTTGCCGTCGATCTGTTGCACGTAATAGTCGGCTGCAGCCAGCTCCAACAGTTGTGGGAGACGGCTTTTGGGTATGACATACTTGGTGTCGATACGGTTCATCAGCTTCACCCCCTCCATCTGTTCGAGAGTGATGGGGTCGAAAGTCGTTATTACTTCGCTAACGGTTGGCATATCAGTCAGAGAAATCGTATTCGAACACCTTTACGGAATAGAGTTTGCCATTGGGCAGGTAGTTATACTGCTTGGCTTTGGTACCATCGGCATTATATTCGTATTTACGTATTCGGTATGGTTTATCTTTGTCGTTGTATTCTATCTCTTTTGCTATTTTGCCACCGGCGGTATATTCGTATGTGATACGCCAGCGTTGCCCATAGGTAGCATACTCTGTTTCCGACACTTTTCGTCCTTGTTCGTCGTATATGGTGATGCGGTCGAGCCAGCGAGTGCGTGTCTTGTCGTCGGTATTCCATTCTTTGACAGTGAGGTTCTTGCGTTTGGCACGCTTAGCGAGCGTCTCGGCTGAGACAGATATGTCGTCTTGTGCTACTTGTTGGGCTGCGTCTTGAGCTACTACAAGCTCTGTGGTCAGTGCTGAGAATACGACTGCTAATATCAAGCCATTTATTTTCATATTGCTGATTGCTTAGATTGATTCTTTTTGTGGAGCTATCTGCTTGCGGAGTATATAGCGCATTATTTTAGGTGCGCTATTGGTTATCAGTGCCATCCGCCACCGCCGGGTCCACCGCCGGGTCCACCGCCATTGCCGCCGCCGCCCATACCTGACGATGAGCCATACTGCTGTGCTGTGGCAGAGGTGGTGTTGCTTCCGACTTGTATTGTATACGACTGACTCTTAACGAGGTCGGGGCATGTGATAAGCAGGTTCGAGCCTCCGCCATATCCCCCCATACCACCTTGACTGCGTCCTGCATAGGTAGAAGGAATGGTGAACGAGCATAGTGTCGTTGAGCCGCTTAGCAGAGTGACGGTGGTGTTAGCAGAGACCGAAGCGGAGGTAGAGACGTAGGCTTGTGTCGACTCCGACGACGAAGGTGCGGAGTTGCCGCCACCGACAGCGAGCAGTGTGCCACCTGTGAAATAGACGGAGTAACGTTGTTCTTCGTTGGCATCGAGGCCGCATTCGGGTGAAGAAGCGCCACATGCTATTGTTGTACCTCCTTCGATATACATGTTTCCGTTGGAGTCGAGTGCGTCGTTACCTGTCGACACCGCCGTGACACTGCCGCCTTTGATATAGAGGTGGCTACCGGCGTTGATAGCATCGTCGTAAGCGACGACATTGACAGTACCCCCGCTGATGGTTAGTATAGCCTTGCTTTCTATGCCTTCTGATTCGCGTCCGGGAGTGGTGACGTTGATGGTGCCGCCTTCGATGAGCATGTCGCCTTCGGACTTCACGCCTTTAGCTTTGGTGCCTGTTGTCGTCACGCTGAGAGCGCCATTGGTCATATAGAAGGTGCCCTCGTCGACTTGTACGCCTTCGTCCACTGCGTTGATTGTCAGGGTGCCGCCGTCGATGATAACACCATCGTTGGTATGCAGTCCGTCGGATACGTTAGATGTCAGCTGTAAGGTACCGCTGAAGACGCGTATGTAGTCGTCGCTTGCAAGAGCGTGTTTGTTGTTTCCTGTTATCTTCAGACTGCCGTCCCCGCTTATCAGGACTTGTCCTTCGGAGAAGAAGGCACCTTTTTGGTCTTCTGCTTCGGTGCCGCTACCTACTTCTGTACTATATCCATTGGTATCGGTCAGAGTGTTAGCGCCGGACAGGACGAGGTAGCACGACTTGGAGCACTGGTTGTTGATAGCGGGTCCGTCGGTGCAGGTCAGCGTCAGATTAGCGAGACTGAGTTTGATTTTATAGTCGCTGTATATCTTAAGCTGTCCTTGTCCGCTACCACTCAGTTCGTATTGAACATGCTTTGCGGTAGAGGTGATGGTGACGTATCCGTCAGTGTTGGTTACCGTCACGCCATCGACAGTGCCGGTTACAGTAGCAGCGGATGCATTCCATACGACAGAGATGGTGCTATTCCAAGTCTGATTGTCGACGTAGTCGTTATCGTCGTCACCGGTGACGACAGTAGATTCCCCACCTGATGAGGGGTTGTTTTGCACGCCGCAAGAGAGCAGCAGCAAAGTCAAGAGAAATAGTAATGGAAATCTGGTGTTCATAATTCTATAGTTTGCGTGTTGAATAATATGTCTTGGGACTTCAAAAATCATGCAAGAACGTCTTTTAGTACAAAAGACAAGCCCGATATTATACTTTTAGGCAACAAATCATATCAATAAAGTACACATCACGAGCATACTTATAGTAGGGAAGACAAAATGTCGTAGTACTTAGGTGAGACCGGAATCTTAGGAAGTGAGTCGATGTCAAGGAGCGCCACTATCATGCCATCTTTCTCACGTTTCAAGACAGTAACGTGCTTAGGGTTGATGAAATAAGATCGCTGACATCTGACGATACCATATCGCTGCAGTAGCTGTTCTAACGCTTTCATTGAGCTATGCAGGAGGTATTCTTTGACATTCTGACCTTCGGCATAGCATATCTTGACGTAGTTTTCTTTAGCTTCGAGATAGAGGACGCTGTTAGAGGCGATGACAGCTCTGAGACGTCCTTCGGTATCGTGAAAACGTATCAGCTGTTCGGGTAGCGGTTCAGCCGACTCAGCAACGGCGTAACGTTCGTAGACCAGAGAGAAGACCACAAGCGGGTAGCAGACCACCGAAAGCAGCGAGACGAAGCTATAACCCGCTGCCGAGAAGTAAGCATAGCTCTGATGCGACATGAGCCACACATACAGACCGACGAAGAGTGCCTCGACGACGATTTCGGCAGCCGACCATAACATATACTGCAACCAGTTGAGATTGAGTCGACGGCGGAGGATGAAGATCATCATTCTCGACAGCGACATCACAGCCATCAGTATGGTGGTGATGATAGTGACGTTGAAGGCATAGCCTATGCTGCCAACGCCGAACAAGGTCAACATCCATGTGGGTAGGTAGAGTAAGGCGAAGCTTAGGAAAAACAAAGGCACGGCAAGGAAAAACACTACCTGTGTCTTGACCTTATAGAAGATAGAAGGTATCTTTTGCATACGGCGAAGATATTGATTGTCGTTATTGTTGTTAGTGCTTGTCGCGAGTGAGGGCACTCGCGCTCCCGGTTTGTTGCTTACGGCTTGGGCGGTTTGACGTCTCTGCATTTCCTGTCATGAGACGAGTCACAGCCTCGTCTCTACATGATGCGCGGTTTGCCGCGAGTGAGGGCACTCGCGCTCCCGGTGAGGGCAGTCTTAAGTGTAGCGCGGCTGCAAAATTAGTCCTTTTCCATGATTTGACAAAATCTGAAAGACCCAAATTTCGTCAAAAATACGGCGATTTAGTCACTTTTGCGCCTTATTTCGTCAAAAATAAGCTATCTCTATCAATAAAAATTGCCGGTCGCAGTCGGGAGCAGTAATTTTGCAGCGGATTTCAGAACGAAGGCAGACGATAGCTGCCGATAAGAATAAGCAGCCAATCATTAACACCTAAAACGAATCATTATGAAAACTTCAAACAAGAATAAGAAACCAATCATTAACACCTAAAACGAATCATTATGAAAACTTCAAACAATCGACTTATCGGTCTGGGAGACTCGATAATCAAAGGCATTGTAGTACGCAAAAGCGACAACAGCTACAAGTATTCACTTACAGAGAAGACCATCACCGACATTTGCAGTCGTGAACTTTCGCTGAGCAGCAAGAGTTATGGAAAGATGGCATGCACTATTACGCAAGGCGCTCAGATGCTTGACCGTCATATAGAAGAGCTTCAGCCCGGTGACATTGTGATATTAGAATACGGAGGTAACGATAGTAATTATCGCTGGGATGAGATAGCTCAGAGTCCACACACAGATCATGAGCCCATCACACCTCTTCGTGACTTTGCTAACACGTATCGCGAGATTATCAAGCGGATAATGTATACGGGCGCCATGCCTGTTGTGTTGTCGTTGCCTCCGATAGACGGCGAACGCTACTTTAAGTGGATCGGTTCGAAGATGAACGCAGAGGAGCTTGACAACATACACTCATGGTTGCAAGGCACCACCAGCAACATCAACAACGGTCATGAGCTTTACAATCTGGAGACGATGCAGTTAGCTCATCAGATGTTAGTTCCGTGGATAGACATCACGTCTGTTTTTCTCAAGCAGCGCAACTACCGTGACTACCTCTGCGACGATGGTCTTCACCCCAACGAGCAGGGTCAGCAACTGATAGCGAAGGCTATAGTTAAGAAACTAAAGTACGCTGTCTGACAATCGTTTTTGAGAGTTCGCACACGTTTTTTGTTCGGCTGCACACTATTTTTCATAGTTAGCTTACATATACCTCTTGCACATTAAAAATAATTTTCGTACCTTTGCGGCAAAGATTATTTTTGGTGTGCAAGTGTTATGTTGCGCGCTCTTCTAAAAGACAATTATCATTAACCAAAATCAATAGACAATTATATTAACCAAAATAATTTATATCATGGACGAACTACAGAAAGTAATGGCGACTGCTCAATCTTGGATTGACGGTCCTTATGATGCCGAGACAAAGGCACAAGTAAAAGCGATGATGGAAGCCGAGGACAAGACTGAACTCATCGACGCGTTCTATCGCACTTTGGAATTCGGCACGGGTGGATTGCGCGGCATCATGGGTCCGGGCACCAACCGTATGAACAAATACATAGTGGCTCAAGCTACTCAGGGCTATGCCAACTACCTGCTGAAGGTTCAGCGTGAGGGCGGCTTTGCTAACGTGCAGAATGGCAGAGTAGCAGTGGTAGTAGGTCACGACTGCCGTAATAACGGTCGCTTGTTTGCAGAGACGGTGGCTAATATCTTCTCGGCGAACGGCATACAGGTATATTTGTTTGAGAGTCTTCGCCCGACTCCGGAGGTTAGTTTTGCTATACGCCAACTCAAATGCCAGGGAGGTGTCAACGTAACGGCATCGCATAATCCTAAGGAATATAACGGCTACAAGGCATACTGGGAAGACGGCTCGCAGGTGCTGATGCCCCACGACCAAGGTATCATCGACGAGGTCAACAAAGTAACGATGGCAGACGTGAAATGGGAAGCCAACAAAGACCTGATAGAGATAATAGGTGGCGAGATGGACTACGACTACATGATGGCCGTTAAGACCGTGATGATAGACCAAGAGACCATTCTTCGTCAGAAAGACCTGAACATAGTGTACACCCCGATGCACGGTGCGGGTCGTCAGATAGTGCCTATGTGTCTGCGTTCATGGGGTTTCCAGAACATACACGTAGTTCCTGAGCAGATGGTTATCGACGGTAACTTCCCTACGGTGGTGTCACCTAATCCTGAGAATGCCGAGGCGATGACGATGGGTATGGCTCTTGGCACGAAGCTTGGTGCCGACCTTGTGATAGCCAGCGACCCTGACGCCGACCGTATAGCCATCGTATGCCGCAACGACAAAGGCGAGTGGGTTATCATCAACGGTAACCAGACCAACATCATGTACCACTACTACATCATCAACAACATGAAGCGTCTGGGCAAGCTTCGTCCGGAACACTACTTGGTGAAGACGATAGTAACGAGCGAGTTGATACGTAAGATAGCAGATGCACAGGGTGTGACGCTGACCGATGAATACACGGGCTTCAAGTGGATAGCCAACCGTATTCGCGAATGGGAAGGCACCCGCAAATATCTTGGCGGCGGCGAAGAGTCGTTCGGCTTCCTACCCTACGACAAGGTACGCGACAAATGCTCGCCTTCGTCTATCTGCCTGATATGTGAGATTGCGGCATACGCCAAAGACAACGGCATGACGCTGTACGACTACCTGCTCAAGATTTACGAGGACTACGGCTTCCAACGCGAGACTACTATCAATGTGGTACGTCCGGGCAAGACCGGTGCGGAAGAGATACAGCAGATGATGGTCGACTACCGCAAGAACCCGCCCTGCGAGATTGCGGGTGAGAAGGTCATTAAGATCAAGGACTTCAAGACACTGAAACAGCAGGAGCTTAAGGACGGCAAATGGGTGGAGACGCCAATTAAGATGGCACTTAACGCCACGTCGAACGTGCTTCAATACTTCACCGATGGCGGTCTGAAGGTGTCGGTACGTCCGTCAGGAACAGAGCCTAAGATCAAGTTCTACTTCGAGATTCCGGTACCGACTGAGATTGGCAAGCCGTTTACGGGTGCCGACTACGAGCGTTGCACCGCAGCTGCTGAGGCACGTGTTCCTGCCATCAAAGCTTCACTCGGGCTATAATCTATTTGTCGCAACGATTTGCATGGGTGCGCCGGTTTGTAACCGGCGCACTTTTTTTTGGGGGGGAGGTAGCGCCAATTAACAATTGACGTAATCATGACAATGTCCTTTGACTCCGATGATTGGCCGCCGGTTGCAAACCGGCGTACCCGATGTCGCACATAATGTGTGAACGCCAATTAACAATTGGCGTAATCATGACAATGTCCTTTGACGCCGATGATTGGCCGCCGGTTGTGAACAGGCGTAGCCGGTGCCGCACATAATGTGTGAACGCCAATTAACAATTGGCGTAATCATGACAATGTCCTTTGACTCCGGTAGCTTACTTAGTTAGCGTACTGAGTGGTTCTAGCGGCGAGGGCGTCGCGGAAGAGGTTGAGCGTGGAGCGTGGGATGTCGAGGACGTCGGGTGGCAAGGCGTGTGCATCGGCATCGAAGAGCGAGAGGAGTTGTTTGTTATCGTCCGTTATCTGAGTGAACGCGTTATATGCGGCGGGGATGTCGCCACACAGCAGTAAGAGCCATGCGTACTTGAGTTTGTCCTCTGTTAGAGCGTTTGTGTCGTTAGCTGCGAGTCTGGCATATTCAATGGCAGCTTGTTTTTGTCGATCTAAGAGCAGGTTACGCGAGAGTCTTCGTAGAGCTTCGAGGTCAGAGACGTCGTTGAGTAGTAGTTGCGAATACACCGTTCTTGCCTCGTCAGCTCGGTGCAGGCGTTCTAAGACATTAGCACGCATGAGCAGATAGGATCTTTTAGCTCCAAAGAGTTCGCAGAGTCTGTCGAGCTGTATCAGGAGTTCGTCGTATTGTTGCAGTTGGGACAGACATCGTGCTATATGCCACATTGTCCATCGCTGGTCAGCCATATAGAGGTCTGCCCGTCGGTAAGCATCTAAAGCCTTATCGTATTGAGCCACACACTCTGACATATATCCTATTTTCTGGTTCAGTTCGGCTCCGAGCGATGCTATGTCGTCGACCTGCGCCGTTGACAGACGTTCTAACGCCATGATATATAGTTCTCGAGCGACATTGAACAACTTAGCCGAGCTAAAGATATCAGCCATCTGTTGCAGCCATTGCATTGATGGTTGCAAGCATTGTAGTAGCCATGTTGATGGTAGCGCAGTATAGAAAGACTCGTCCATCTCGTTAGGCACCTGCCACGGGTTAAGATAGAAGTATCGATAGAGGTCTTGCAAGAAAGTCCGGGCGTAGATAGCAGAGTTATATGATTCGGCATTGTCGGCGAGTTGCGACATTATCAGTTCCCAATGTTCGCTTGTAATCTGCTGATAACGTATCATCTGCTGAAACATCAGGCAGAAAGCGTATTTATCTGAGTCGCAAATAACGTCGGCTTCGACAGTGGCAAGCACTTTCTGTCCGAGTTCGGAGGAGAAGTCGACATTGAGATTTTTGTTATCGGCAGCGAAGGGTGTTAGCCACAGGCTCTCGTCGTTTTTGAAAAAGGGCAGTTGCCGTATTTGTTTGAAGTGTGCGAAGTTGAGGTCTACTCCCTCGGTTTGCAGATTCGACATCTGCTGAATAGATTGGTTGATAGTAGTTTTCATCCCTTCGAGCCAAGGTGGCAGCTCTTCGTCTTCGTCGATAACTATAAGTTTTTTGAGGTCGTCGTCGATTTTTTTGTTTTCGAGAGCACTCATCACTTCGGACTGCATGTTTTCGATAATGTCGCTTGCAACTTTTGTCTTTGCGGTGACAATGATGTTCTCGTATATTTTGAGCATTAGTTGTCGGATAGCATTATCGTCGAACAGCATTGAAATTTTATTACACAGTGCGGGGAAGGCATCGAGTCGGGAGTTGTATTTTATTAGAACTATCGCTATTGCTGTCAGCACACGCTGTTCGGTTTTGTCGCTGAGTTCGGTAAGTGCGAGATTCACGAGCCAAAGCAGCTTGTCTTGACTGAAGTGTCGTAACAAGCTGAGCAGCAGACCTGACACTGCCGCGTCTAGGCAATGTGAGGGTTGTTGTAAGAGAGAGAGGAGAATGTTGTGCTGCTGCTCTTCGTTAGATTGGCAGAGCCAGAAATAGTTAAAGATGTCGGCGGTGTCGGTGCTCAGCGGGTTGAGTTTTCTGACTCCGGCTTGCAGTTCTCTGAGCAGACTGAATTCGTGTCTCGAGTTAGTTTTGATACGCATCAGCTCGTAGACTTGGTCGACAAAGAGATAAGCTTTGGCAGTAAGACATTGCTTTATGACGAGTCTTTGGTTGTCTTCACGTCCGGTAAGGAAGTCGTTAATCAGCATGCTGTTATCTTGGAGCAGTGCTGTTCGCATATCGTTAAGTTCACCATTGTGCAGTTGTGTAAGCCATCGTTCTTGTGCTGTCACGGCTTCTACTATCTGCCCTTCCGACAGACGTCGGATGGCGAACTTATATGCGTTTTCTCGTGCCATGTCTTTATCCGAGTCGGCTTATTCTGACCAGTTGTTCTTCGTCGAGAATTTTTATTTTTCTACCATCGATAGCTATTATATCTTCTTCTACGAAGTTAGAGAGGGTTCGAATGGCGTTGGCAGTAGTCATATTCGACAGGTTAGCCATGTCTTCTCGAGACATATACATACTAATGGTAGCTCCGTCTTCGTCGAGTCCGTAGTTTTGTTTGAGAGCGAGCAGTGCTTCTGCCAGTCGTCCTCTGACATGTTTCTGTGTAAGGCTGAGTGTACGTCTGTCGGACTGTCCGAGGTCTCGTGCCATCATCACCATAAACTGATAGCAGAAACGGTTGTTGTTTTGAATGACGTGTAGGAAAGCGTCTTTCTTGACCATATATACGGTTGATGCTTCGAAAGCGCTGACCGAGGTATTAGAGCTTTCGTCGGCTATCATTGCTCGATAGGCAAAGAAGTCGAAGGGTTTGAGCATTCGTATGATCTGCGGTTTCTTACCGATGATACCTTCTTTATATACGCGCACTTTTCCTTTAGCGAGCATCATCATGTACGTAGGCACGTCACCTTCCTTGTGGATTATCTCGTTTTTACGGAAATTGACTATCGTACAGTTTTGGTCGATATACTCTTTCTCGTCGTCGGTAAGCACCTGCCAGACCTCATTTAAGTCCCACAGCTTTGGAGCATCCGTGATTTTCTTTCGCGTCATTCTGCTATGATATTAGTTTGTTTGACAACAAAATTCAATAGTATGCGGCAAAGATACGAAAATATTCTCGAACACGCAAAAAAAACATGTTTTTGAACATAATTTTATAGTACCTTGACCGAAGATGTTGATTGCATAACCTGCTAATACATTTATTGTATAGCCATTCTGATGTCTGCTACTTGGAGTTGGCAAAGTTAAAAGTTATAGTTTTCGACTTTGGCATGACGAAAAAAAATTCTACCTTTGCAGTAAAAACCAAGAAAGCGTGTAAGAGATTCGCTATTTCATAAATTATTAAAGCACGATAAAACCCCGTCCGCAATGCCCACACCTACAAAAACCGACCGTCGTCGTCGCGATGTCCAAACTATCGATCCGTCGTTGTCGATGCAGCTTCCGCCGCAAGCCATTGAGATAGAAGAATATATCCTTGGCAGTTTGATGCTCGAGAGCGAAGCTTTCAGTATAGTATCTCAGTTGCTTACCCCACATAGTTTCTATTTGAGCAAGCACCAGAAGATTTACGAGGCTGTAGTACATCTTGCCACCGCCAACGAGCCTATCAATGCCTTGACGGTGATGGAGCAGTTGAAGAAAGACAAGACCTTCGAGGAGGTGGGTGGTGCTTCGACCTTAGCGGCACTAACCAACAGCGTTGGTACTACCGAGTCGCTACTCTACTATGCCAAGATAGTAGCACAGAAGAGTATGGCTCGCGACCTGATAGACATCTCGTTGTCTATCACCCGCAATGCATACGACGACTCGCTTGACATCGACGATGTGATGCAACGTGCCGAGAGTCAGATATTCGAGCTTTCCCAGCGTTCGCAGATCAGGCAGATCTCGCAAATCGACAGTGTGATAGACGAAGCATTCCGACGGATACACGAGGCGTCGGAGCGCGAGGGCAGCATCTCGGGTGTGCCCACCGGATTCTACGACTTGGACAAGCTCACAGCGGGTTGGCAGAAGTCGGACCTTATCATAATAGCAGCCCGTCCGGCGATGGGAAAGACGGCTTTTGTGCTTTCGATGGCGAAGAATATGGCAGTCGACTTCAAGCGTCCGGTAGCTATTTTCTCGCTTGAGATGTCGAACGTGCAGCTTGTGAATCGTCTGATAATGAACGTTTGCGAGATAGAAGGTGACAAGATACGTACCGGCAACCTGTCGCAAGAGGAGTGGCGTAAGCTGGACCATAACATCAAGAAGCTGATAGGTGCACCTATATATATAGACGACACCCCTCAGCTGTCGATTTCGGAGTTACGTTCGAAAGCCAAGCGTTTGGTGGCGGAGAAGGGGGTTGAGTGTATCATCATCGACTACTTGCAGCTTATGAATGCCACGGGTATGAACTTCAACAGTCGCGAGCAAGAGGTAAGTATCATCTCTCGTAACCTCAAGGCTCTTGCCAAGGAGCTTGACATACCCGTGATAGCCCTCAGTCAGCTCAACCGTAACGTAGAAGGCAGGAATGGTGTGGAAGGCAAACGTCCGCAGTTGAGCGACTTGCGTGAGTCGGGTGCTATTGAGCAAGATGCCGACATGGTATGCTTTATTCACCGTCCGGAATACTATAAGCTCTATGAGGACTCGAAGGGCAACTCGATGCGCGGCATCGCACAGTTTATAGTAGCCAAGCACCGTAATGGTGCCACCGATGATGTCAACCTGCGCTTTATACAGACCTATGCCAAGTTTGCCAACAACGAGCAGTCGTCAGCCGTGAGGTCGATGTATCAGAACGAGACGGGTGCGAAGCAGTCGGATGAAGGTCAGAAGTTCATCAGCACTCGTTCGGCGATGAACAGCAGTGCCATTGACGACGACATCGACGCCAACCCGCTGTAGAAGAAGCTTCTCCATACAGAAGAAGCCTACTTGCGAAATTTACTATCACTGTGATAAACACCCCAAAGACATAATCCTATGTTCGACAAACCTTTCAACCTCGACCGCACCGTTCGCCTTTGCATCACGGTAGCCTTGGCTATACTCTTGTATTACCTGAGTCGCCAGCTTAGCAGCGTGCTTTTGCCATTTATCATCTCGTGGTTTTTCGCCTATCTGCTCCACCCTATCGTCAACCTGTGTCAGCGCTACTTGCATATCCGCAATCGCGCCATTGCCGTGTTCTTGACGTTATTGATTGTCGTAGGACTGTTGATACTGCTCATTTTTTTGTTGTCGGGACCTATCAAGGCCCAGGTAAACAAGACGACGACGTTAGTTACAGCGTATGTGAGCGGACTGGATGCCAACACGCTGTTGCCCGAGCATCTACAGAACATGATACGCGAATGGATAGCCCAAGTCGACCTTCGTTCGTTGCTTACGGGCGAAAACATTTCTAAAGCCATCAACAAGATAGCCCCTTACGTAGGTGGTGTGATTGGCGGTTCGATAAGTTTCGTTTCGAGTATGTTCATCATCTTTGTGTGTGTGCTATACCTTATTTTTATACTCATCGACTACGACGCCATCAGTTCGGGTATGCGTGAGATAGTGCCGCCCAAATATCGCGAGTTGATATATGGTATATTAAACGACCTTGAGACGGGCATGAACAAATACTTCCGTGGTCAGGCTATGGTAGCCTCGAGTGTAGGCGTATTGTTTGCCATAGGCTTCAGTATTATGGGGTTGCCGTTAGGTATCATTGTCGGTCTGTTTATCGGCGTGCTCAATATGGTTCCTTACATGCAGGCGTTAGGCATACCGGTGTGCATGCTGTTAGGTATACTTCAGTCGGCAGACACGGGCACCAGCTACTGGGTTATCTTAGTAGAGATAGCTGCGGTATTTATTGTGGTTCAGTCGATACAAGACCTCGTTCTCAACCCTCTCATCATGGGTAATGTGATAGGAATGAAGCCTGCCGTGATGTTGTTGGCTCTGAGTATCTGGGGTAGTCTTTTAGGTGTAGCGGGCATGATAATAGCGTTACCTCTAACCACAGTACTTATCTCATACTACAAACGTTTTGTACTGAAAGAGGACTCATCTCCTGCTCAAAAAGCTCCTACAGAGCCTGTCGACATCCCCGTAACAGAGCAAAAAGCACCTGTTAACGATTAAAAATCGTCAATATATTTGCCCGAATAAAAAAAAATGACTAAATTTGCGCGGTTATTGAGAACAGCGATTTGTTTCGTTGCTAACCGGAAACGAGAAAATAGTCAGAATATATAATGAAACGTACAGAAATCAAAGACGCTTTGGCCCTTACCACGTATGGTCAAAGGATTAACGTGCGCGGTTGGGTTCGCTCTCGCCGCGGAAACAAGAACGTGTCGTTTATAGCACTTAACGATGGTTCGACGATAAAAAACATTCAGATAGTAGCCGACCTTGCCACCTCTGATGGTTGTTCGTCTGAGGGCAAGCGTTTTAGCGAAGAGGAGCTTAAGTTAGTGACCACCGGTGCTTGCATCTCTGCCACAGGTAGTTTGGTAGAATCGATGGGTAAAGGTCAGACGGTAGAGATACATGCCGACGAGATAGAGGTCTACGGCACTGCCGACCCCGACACATACCCTTTGCAGAAGAAAGGTCACTCGCTTGAATATCTGCGTGAGATAGCTCACCTTCGCCCTCGCACCAACACCTTCGGTGCGATACTGCGTATCAGGCATAACATGGCCATAGCCATCCATACTTATTTTCACGAGCACGGCTACTTCTATTTCCACACTCCTCTGATTACGGCATCCGACTGTGAGGGTGCCGGACAGATGTTCCAGGTGACGACCAAAAACCTCTATAACATAAAGCGCGACAAACAAGGTCAGATAGACTACTCCGACGACTTCTTTGGCAAGATGACAGCGTTGACGGTGAGTGGTCAGCTTGAGGGCGAGCTTGGCGCTATGGCACTTGGCAAGATTTACACTTTCGGTCCGACTTTCCGTGCCGAGAACTCTAACACTCCCCGCCACCTTGCCGAGTTCTGGATGATAGAGCCGGAGGTGGCGTTCATACAGAAAGACGAGTTGATGGATTTGGAAGAGGACTTCCTTAAGTACTGCGTACGTTGGGCACTCGACAACTGCCAAGACGACTTGCAGTTCCTCAACGACATGTTCGACAAGGGACTGATTGAGCGACTCAAGAGCGTGGTAGACACCGAGTTCATACGCCTACCCTACACCGAAGGTATCGACATTCTGCAAGCAGCCATCCGCAATGGTAAGAAATTCGAGTTCCCGTGCAACTGGGGTGATGACCTCGCCTCGGAGCATGAGCGTTACCTTGTAGAAGAGCATTTCGGCAAACCGGTTATCATGACCGACTATCCGAAAGAGATTAAGGCGTTCTACATGAAGCTCAATGACGACCGGAAGACCGTTCAAGGTACTGACGTCTTATTCCCGTCGATAGGTGAGATAATAGGCGGTTCGGTGCGTGAAGAGAGTTACGATAAGCTGATGGCGGAGATCGAGCGTCGTCAGATACCGATGAAGGACATGTGGTGGTATCTTGACACCCGCCGCTTCGGTTCGGCTCCTCACGCCGGTTTCGGACTCGGCTTTGAGCGCCTGATGCTCTTCGTTACGGGCATGCAGAACATACGCGACGTGATACCCTTCCCGAGAACACCAAAGAACGCAGAGTTCTAAGAGACATAAAACACAAAATAATAACCTTAAAATTTAATATCATGCGAAAGATTCTAACTACATTGTTCCTCTGTGCGAGTGTTGTAACCCTCGTGGCACAGACTTCGCTTAAGGGTGTGGTAGTAGCAGAAGGCTCTGATGCTGTTGTAGCAGGAGCTAAGGTGACGCTGGTAAACCAGAACATCTCTACCACCACCAATGCCAAAGGTGAGTTCGCTCTCATCTATTTGGAACCTATTCAGGAAGAAGTACTTGTAGAGGCTTCGGGCTATATCACACAAGTGCAGCTTCAGAATTTGGTAGCCGACCAGACCAACGAGATGGGTATGGTAGTGCTTAAGCCTGACGTTCAGCGTGAGCTTGAAGACGAGATTACGCTTCAGCTCAGCGAGATGGACATCAACGACGACGAGGGCAAGAGCCAGTCTACCTCGTCGGGTTCGAACGCATCGAACGATGTGTTCAATGCGGGCACCGGCTACGCTTGGTCGTCGGTTCGATATCGTGCACGCGGTCTGGAACAGCAGTATGAGCAGACCTACATCAACGGTATCAACTTCAACTCTCAGGAGCGCGGTAACTTCAACTACTCGATGCTTGGCGGTTTGAACGATGCTTCGCGCAACAAAGACGAGTTCAACGGCATGGAAGCCAACGGCTATACCTTCGGTTCGTTTGGTAAGTCGACCAACATCATGATGGACGCTACCCGTTATGCTCAAGGTTTTAAAGCCGGTCTGAGTCTTGCCAACCGCAATTATAAAGGTCGTGTATATCTGACCTATGCCAGCGGACTTTTAGAAAACGGATGGGCTTTTGTAGGTTCGGCAGCATGGCGCTATTCGCCATATATCGACATCAAAGGCATCATTGGTGAAGGTATCAAATACAATTCGGGCGGCTACTTCTTCTCAGCCGAGAAACATTTCAACCGCAATAACAAGCTCTCGCTTATCACTTTCGGCTCGCCCACAGAGCGTGGTCAGAGCGCTGCCGTGACACAAGAGGTATACAACCTTACGGGTTCGATTAACTACAACCCGTATTGGGGTTATCAGAACGGCAAGGTTCGCAACTCGCGCATCGTTAAAGCATTCGACCCTACAGCCATTGCTTCGTACGAATGGAAAATCAACGACGAGCAGACTTTCCGTGCTGCATTAGGTTATCACTACAGCATGTATAGCAACTCGGCTCTGACATTCTTCAACGCACCTGACCCGCGTCCCGACTACTATCGTAATCTGCCCTCGTCGTACTGGGACGGACAAATCGACAACCATGGCAACTTCGTGACCAAGACATGGACTAACTCTAAGGCATACGACGAGACATTCGACCACTGGGATGGTACTTCGCTTGGCGACAGATACAACTTCTTCGACCGCTATGCTGATAGTAAATTTGTGGATGCTAATGGTCAGACCTACGATGGCATGTGGATAGGTCCGTCGGTAGACCAAAGCAACTACAACGAGATGGTCAACTTGTGGCGCAATCGCGACAATACGGCTACTCAAATCGACTGGGAGCGTCTGTATGCAGCCAACCTTGCCAACGACGCTATCAACCCTGGCAGCTCGGCTAAATACATGCTCGAGCGCCGTCATAACGACTTGCAAGAGGGTATGATAAACATCAACTACGCCAACTCGGAGTTCAAGCATCTGAAAATAACAGCCGGCTTAGAAGCCAAGATGTCGCAAGGTATACACTATAAGACCGTAGACGACCTGTTGGGTGCACAACAATGGATTGACGTTGACCCGTTTGCCGACCGTGACCTCAAAGAGCTTGCCACCAACATAGGTCTGGCTCAGAGCGAAATCGACCACGTTCGCCAGAACGACGTTGCCAACCCCAACCGCGTTGTGAAGACAGGCGACAGGTTCGGTTACGACTACCGCATCAACATGATGAAAGTGGCAGCATGGGCACAAAACGAATGGAACTTCAACGAGGTAGACCTGTACTACGCACTCAAGGTGACCTATTCGGGAATGAACCGTACCACCTCGATGATTAACGGACGTGCTTTGTATCTGTCGCAGCTCGGATACTTCGACTCGAAATATTACTTTGGTCCGAACGCCGCAACAGTACTTAATGACATCGCAACAAACAACATCCAAGCAAGCTACAAAGGCTATCAGCACAATTTTGTAGACCCGTCGTTTAAGATAGGTGCTACGTATAAGATCAACGGTCGTAACCGTATCAAGCTGAATGCTATGGCAGAGACGGCAGCTCCGCTTGCCCGCGACGCTTATATCTCGCCTCGTGTACATGACCGCGTTCTTGCCACGATGTACAAACACATGGCTCCGAACAGCCTTGCCGAGTTCTACGGTGCTTCGCAGAAGTCGGTAGGTGCTGACCTCACATACGAGTTCAACTTCCCCATCATCCGTGGTCGTATCACAGCCTACTTCAATCAGTTCTGGAATGGTACTGAACTCAATGGTTACTACGACGACGAGGTACGCACCTTCGTTAACCAGTCGCTCACCGGCATCGACCGCCGTCATATTGGTATCGAGGCAGCTGCCGCCATCAAACTCGGCAACTACTTCACCCTGACCCCGATGCTTGCTATCGGCGACCACCGTTACACCTCTAATGCCCGTTCGGTGACCTCTGCCGAGAACGGAATGGCAATGGACGACAACGCTTCGGGCAACGTATACGAAGTGGAAGACCTCGTGCTCATCAAAGGTCTGAAAGTAGCCAATGGTCCTCAGCTCAACACCTCTCTCAAACTCTCGTTCTTCCATCCTAAGATGTGGTTTGCCGACATCACATTGTCGTACTTCGACTGGAACTATCTCGACTACTCTCCTTCGCGCCGCATGTACGGTCTGTACTATGGCAACCGTTGGAAAGAAGACGGCACGACCGGAACCAAAGTCAACGGCTCGTACTACTCGGTAGGCGCAATCCGCAAAGATGCTGACGGCAACATCGTAACCGACAAATACGGAACTCCGCTGTTTGCTGAAGACAATATGACTGCCGACGGTTTGTCGATATACCACAAATACGCTGACCAAGAGAGTTTGGTAAGCGACAAGGTATGGAACCGCTTTATGCTTGACGCTTCGGTAGGTAAACTGATATATCTCAAGAACCGTCAGTCGCTGTCTATCAACCTGTCGGCAAGCAACATTACCAACAACACCCACATGAAGACCGGTGGTTATCAGCAGGCACGTCTGCCCCGCGCCACCAAGGGTATGGATCCGACCGGAACATCGTATATCACCACCAACATATACAAGTTCCCTGCTAAGTACTACTATGCTTGGGGTGTTAACTTCTTCCTCAACGTAACCTATAAATTCTAAAGTCGGAAGTCTGGTAATTAACAACTTAAAATTCTGAAGATATGAAAAAGAATATAATATCGTTACTCGCGTTTGTGGCTTTGGTATCATGCGACCCTAAGCCGATAACGACCAACGAGGCATTTGTTAGCCTCGACAAAGCAGCAGCTCCGACTCATACCATAGCTCAGCTGCTCAACGACTACATGCAAGTGAACCGTTATGAGCCGGTACGTACCAACGACGGCGGTGCGGGATTGTATATGATTGACACCATCCCTTCCGATGGTCCTGACATCATTATTCGCGGTCGTGTGGTAAGCGAAGATTATGCAGGCAACTTCTACAAGACATTAGTCATACAAGATGCCCAATACCACGAGCAAGGTCTGCGTATCTCTGTCGACATGAGTAATGCCGGCGGTCAGTATGCTGTAGGTCAGCTGATGAACATCCGCGTCAATGGTCTGTGCCTTGGCAAGTATGCAAGTCAGCCTCAGCTCTGCATCCCTTCATACAACGACAACATCTACGCTTACAACGCCGGTCAGAAGGTAGGATGGGCTCCCGGTCGTATCCCTGCAGCACGCTTTGCCAAGGCTGTGACCTTGATAGGTCTGCCCGACAAGAGTGCTATCGACACGATAGAGATGACTATTCCTGAGATTAAGGCATCCGACAAGCAGAGTATCGACGGTCGATTGGTTCGTATCAAGAACGTGAACTTCAACGGCAAAGACAGCGATGGTACCACTCTGGATCCGACTCACGACCCGAGCAACCCGAGCAAAGGCAGCGGCTTCGACATCTATTCGAACACCTTTGCTCCGTCGACCGGCGGCGTCGGCTTCCCGCGTGCACGACAGATAGTCGACAACAACGGCAATGTCTTCTACGTTTCGACAAGCGAGTATGCTAAGTTTGCATACGCCATCATCCCTTGCAGCGACTACACCGGTAGTGTGACCGGTATCATCGGTTACTACCAAGACAAGGCGAGCGGCGCAGGCGACGACACCAACTGGAGCATTACCATGAATGCACTCAGCGGCTTAGACCTTGTCAACTCGGAAGGTAAGCACTGGGATTACACTTCACCTCGCTATTGGTCAAAAGGCGCCAACAACGACAGTTGCGCTGAATAAAAAAAGTGGAATACAATATCATTGACATAGCAGTCCTCGTACCCATCCTCTACGGATTGGTACGGGGACTTATGCGTGGTTTGATACAGGAGCTTACGTCGATAGCAGTGGTTGTGGTGGGCTATATCATCACCAAGTTGTACGCGGCACGCACAGCGTTGTGGCTATCGACGATAGTGACATGGGACAGCAAGTTATGCCAAGCTGCAGCATATATCACGCTCTTCCTCGCTACGGCTATAGTGCTCACTATCGTTAGCAAACTGTTATCACGACTGCTACACGCCATCTCTCTCGGGTTTGTCAACCGTATTCTCGGCGGTTTGTTTGGCGCTGCCAAATGGTTGCTGATAGCATCAATACTGCTCAATGGCGTGCTGCTGCTCAACGAGCATTTCAACTTCATACAAAACGACGTGCTCGAAAAATCGTGGGCAGCAAAAAATATAACTAAGGTAGCGTCAGTAGCTTGGGACGAAGTGGGTAAGGAAATAAACATCAACAACGATAACAACTAAAACTCATTCTCTATTACTTATGAAAAGCCGTATTACGATATTTGCAAGTCTAATGTTCGCCCTCGTATACCTTGCAGGCTGCGAGCCTGAACTCCCCTCCGTCAATCCCCCCGACGAGCCTGCCGACACCATACCTCAGTCGCCGACCGACAGCACCATCGTGCAACCGGTAGTAGTCGACACCTTGAGTATCGACACGGTGCGTGTAGACACCGTCATCGACCGCATGAACGACCAAGTGGTGGTGGCTTACGTGACTCACTACGGCAAGAAACTGCCGGACCCGCAGATAGTGACTAATATCAACTACGGCTTTGCCGAGTTATATGTCAGAGATGGCGTATACCAGCGTTTCGGCTTGCAAGGTTCGCAAAAACGCTTCGAGAAGGTAGTAGCGCTCAAGCAAGAGAATCCGAACCTGAGGATTCAGCTTTCGTTTACGCATACCGTTTCCAACAGCGACAACTACCAAGATGGCGGGTTTTCTGCAATGTGCAAGAGCGAATCGCAGCGTGCACATTTCTGCCACGACTGTCGCGTGTTCTGTGACACGTGGGGTATCGACGGCATCGACATCGACTGGGAGTTTCCGGGCGTGAGCTGGTCTGGTCATGCCTGCGACCCGTTGGTTGACGTAGGTAACTTCACCTTGCTGATGAAGCAGCTACGCGACACATTAGGCAACGAACGGCTACTGACTTATGCCGCTTACGTCATGCAGCCGATAAAAGTAGAGGGTGGCGGACTAAAGTACATCGACAACCTCGCGGTTGAACCATACGTCGATTGGATTAACATCATGGCATACGACCTCACCTCAGCGCCACAACCGCATAACGCCATGATATGCGATGGCTACTTCGACATCAACCGTTGCTATAACTCATACCGCAACGCCAAATATCCGATGCACAAACTCGTACTCGGCATACCGTTCTATGGGCGCCACACCTTCGACGATGGCGAATATACCTACCAGATGATTATGAGTTGGGAGCGCTACCCTACTATGTTCCCCGGCTATAAGGTCGACAACTGGAACGACACGTGGAAAGTGCCATACGTGACTCTCAACGGCGAGTTCTTCTGCAGCTACGACAACCCCCGAAGCATAGCACTAAAAGGCGAATGGGTGTTCGAGAAAGACTGGCGCGGGCTGATGTACTGGGAGAACAGCGACGACGACACCAAGAACACACTTGCACACGCCTGCTGGGATAGCCAAAAGACACAACAAGTGACCTACGAGACATATATCTACCACCTATCAAACGACTCGACGATAATCGTCGGACCGATAATGATTCAGTAAGACATGCTTATCTTCTTAGGCATAGGAAGTAACCTTGGCGATAAGACAGCCAACATGCAACGTGCAGTATGTCAGATAGACGACTGCATGGGACAGGTATGCTGGATGTCGGATGTCATCAACACAGCGCCATGGGGGTATCAGTCGGAGAACGACTACCTCAACCAAGTAGTGCTGATACATACCGATCTCAATGCCAACGACTTACTCCGGCGAGCCAAGGAGATAGAGCGAGGCTTAGGGCGCACTCAGAAGAGCGAGCAGCATGGTGACAGAGTCGTCTACCACGACCGCACTATCGACATCGACATTTTGTTAGCGTTTCGATGTGACAACATAAGCGAGCTTGCTTCTTATTCCGATATCACGTCATTAGTAGAACATAGCGTTAGTGTCAACAGCGCTGATCTTACTATTCCTCATCCGCTACTCATGCAGCGAGACTTTGTTACCATTCCGCTACAGCAGTTCCTCAACGAACATAAGCAGTAGACCTAATGTGAATTATCCCCTTAGGGTACGCCAGTTTGTAATTGGCAGCACACCACCCGCCACCCACGACACGTAGAGACGAGGCTGCGACTCGTCTCATGTCAACCCGGCAAAACAGGGTACGCCAATTTGTAATTGGTGGTATTTATATGTAACGATAGGCAAAGACGAAGCGTTATATGTTTTGATGCATGCAGGCTTGAAATAATAATGTACTTATTTCAAAAAAATATCAAAAAATTTTGCAGATACAAAAAAAAGTAGTACTTTTGCACCCGCAATCGAGGGAAGTAAGTCGTGCCATAGTGCCGATGATGATTTTAGCGATTGCTAACATGGTGGTCTTAGCTCAGTTGGCAGAGCATCGGATTGTGGTTCCGAGTGTCGTGGGTTCGAGCCCCACATTCCACCCACAGACATCTTTCGGGATGTCTTTTTTTTGTATAGTGGCTTGTTCCTTGCGGCACTCTTTATCGGTTAGTCCATCCGTATCAGTAAGCAAGCTTCCTATACGCCTGTACTATCCGCTAAAATCTTGGCAGATGAGCCACTATACAAAAAATCGGTGGATGTGAGGGCTCTTAAACCCAGGTTCTTGCTCGTTGCACTCGCTGCGATCTGCGCTTCGCGCTGTGCGAGCCCCACATTCCACCCAAGCCCCGTAAATCAATGATTTACGGGGATTTTAATTAAAAACCGTGTCAAAACTGTGTCACGGCACTAACTTGACTAAACGATAATTAGACCAAAGGTCTCCCACAAATGAACTACCGCCCAATCATCACGATTGTGCGGTAGTGGCATAAATGGGAATTTAAATCTAAAGCGGAATGCAATAGCAGGTACCTTGCACCTTTTATTGTATCAATAGTTTTTCTGCCAGAGGCACATACCACGTGCGCACCTCTTGTGCGGTGGGTGTATGTCCTCCGGGGAAATGGAATGAATGCGTATAGTATTTCAAGAAGAGCTGTTCAAAATGCGCCAAGGTATCTTGTTCGCCAAACAATCCCCAAACTTGGTCACTAAATTGAGGATTGCAGTTGTCGAATTGCGTAGCCTCAATAGAAGCAAACTCTTTTACCAATGCTTCATCAATCACAAAAGATTGCTTGCCATCCTTGCGTGGCGACTTGTATTCATGCTGCCCTATGCGTTGGTTTAGAAACTCTGACATCCTGAAATGTGGATTGCCCAGCAGCGCAGAAATGGATTTAACAGGAGCTATCATTTGCGCATAGAAAGCGCCGCAACTATTCCCGATTAGCAGATCGGGCTTTTCGCTATCTATCAAATCTGAAATGAATTCAAGTGCGTTCTGCGGATGCATAGGCAGATCAGGAGTGAGCACTTCTGCTTTCCCTGCAAAAGCTTCTCGCAATGCCACAGCAGGGACACACTGCCCGCTTGCATAAAAGCCATGTAAGAACAGTATCTTTTTCATTTTGTTAGCGAATTGACACACCAACCAAAAGCACGTGCGAGGCGGAGATGCGAAGTGACGAAATGACCGCCTTTTTCCCATACAAGCGTGCAATGGTCGGAACCTATTGTGCGTTGCAGATGGTCATACTCCCAGCGGACATTTGTGCCCACTTGCGCAATGGCTTTGTTCTTCGTGATTTCCTCTCGGTCGCCAAGACTGAGATAAACATAGCGTGCATACACCTCATGTGCATCAGAAAAACCTTTCCAAGCCACAATCCATAGCGATGGAGACGCAGCTGCCACAGCGTCAAAGCACTCCGCCTTACAAACCGCCCAACATGCGAACAGACCTGTCAAAGAATAGCACTTGCGGTTGGTCGTCCGCATAAATGACGCATTTCTTTCTTGATATTATTTCGTGGATTTGGGGCATTGGTCTAAAATCCATACTCGCTTCTTGGGGCGTTATATTCATTTCATTTAATGCCCTCTCACAAACTGCCCTTCGGGCTGGTACTCTAAGAAACAGCTATCGTCATGCTGCTCCTCGTCCATCGCTTGCTGCTGTTGCGCTATGTACTCGTCGTATGTCATCGTGCTCAGGATTGTCGTTACTCGGCGGAGTCACCTAAAGGTAATTGTGGTGTCGGGTCTTCGTCTGCATCGTACTGCGGGAGCGGATGGACGGTGCTAACCTTAGCGCCAAGTTTGACGAGTTTGCGAGCAGAGCCGAGGACACTCTGACCCTTGTTAGCTTTATCTAAAACTGCCTCGTAAGCGGTTTGCGCCTCGTCTAGTTTCTTACCCACTTTCTGCACACGTTCGAGCAAGTCTCCGACACGCGTAAGCAATTCCTCAGCGGTGTCGCAAATAGCTTTGTTATTGGCATTCTGTTTGATAGCCGTCCACGTCACTTGCACGGCACGCAGCGCAGCATACATATTCTGCTCACCCACAATGAACACACCCTGATTCATCGCGTCGCGCCATAACGTAGCGTCGGACGCGAGTGCCAATTGGAGTGCGGCATCTACCGGCACGAACATCATCACAAAGTCCACACTCTGACGCGGTGCTTTCACGTACGCAACATAATTCTTCTTCGCCAATTCCTTGACATGATTGCGCACGCTCTTGAGATGGGATGCAAGTGCAATAGCTCGTGCACCGTCGTCCTCTGCGTTGGTGTATTCCACAAACGCATTGAGCGACACCTTGGAGTCAATGATCAAGTCTCTCGTCTCATCCAAATGGAGGATGATATCAGGTTGCATACGATGGTTGGTCTCATCGGAAACAATGATGTTACCATTCGCGTCACGGAGATATTCTTGCGCGTCGTACTCCAGTCCACGCTCCAAGCCTATCGCATTGAGCAAGGTCTCTATCTTCTGCTCGCCCCAATTACCTTGCGTCTTGTTCTCTGCGGTTAAGGCATTGCTGAGACGTTCGGCACTATCGCTCACTTTCATCGTCGTGCTCACCAGTGTAGCAATCTTCTCTTTGATGGCCTCGGTGGACGTCTCCTGCGTGGACTTGTTTTCCTTGAGCGCAGACTCCATCTTAGCAATCGACTCTTTGAGCGGGTCAACAATCATCTTCATGTTAGTCGAATTCGATTGTTGCAACTCCGCCTGACGCTCTTTGAGCATCTGGTTCGTCGCATTCTGCACTTGCTCTTTCATCGTTGCAAGTGCTTGCTCATAACGCTTGCGCTCTGCTTCGATAGCTTCTGCATGGCGTTTCTCCATCGCCTCCATCGCTTCCGCGTGACGCTTCTCGATGGCAGCAATCGCCTTCTCGTGTGCTTCATCTTTAGCACTCAACAACTCTTGCGTGTGTTTCTCTGCATCTGATTTAGCCCGCTCCAAATTATCTTTGGCATTCTTCAAGTCAGCTTCCAGCGCAGCAACAGCTGCTTTTTTCTCCGTCTCCGCTTGTTTGGCAGCATCATCCAATGCCTTAGTCAGAGCATCGGATGCAGAAGATTTAACACTACGTAGCACAAAGAAGGCTACAATTCCTGCCAGAACAAGTCCGGCTACGAAAGACAATAACATTTCCATAAGTCAAGATATCCTAATTCCATCAATAATACTGCTCGATATACGAGTACGCCTTGTCGAATACCTCTTGATCCTTCAGGCCGTACTTAATCCAGAGTATCGTTCGCAGTTTCTGCTTGATCTCGCGTTGGGCGGTGACGGACTTGAAGGCATCGCTGAACTTCCGCACAATCGCCACAATCTCCTTGTCGATATCATTGACTACATTCTCCACGATAATCGGCGTCTCGGGCGTTTTTATGGACTCAAAAAGTTCGGTCAGTGCCGCACGTGCTTGGTGGCGGCGGTCAATCGGGTCATCCATCACTTTCTTCTCCGCTTTCAACAGGTCTTTCGCCAGTTCAAGCAGTTGCTTGAGGAAATCTATACTGGTTTCCAGACTCTGCTCCATCCGCTCGCGCAGTTCCTCCAGTTTTTCCACAAACGGCTTATAGTTAATATCGCCTGAATGGGTCTGGAGACGCAGCCGCAACACTTGTTCCAGCTCAATCGTACGCCTTTTCGCTTCCGCCTTTGTAATAGCTTGGTCGATTATATCCGCATTCGCCACCAAATCCTCTAACGGCGTACCAATATTGATGGAGTCGATGCTATTATGGATGATCTCAATGGTCTTGGCGCCCAGCAGTGTCCAGATGAGCGATGGCCCGCTCGTAACCGGACGGACACTCTGATAAACGCCTGCCATCCATGAATAATCGGCTTGGTATTGATCCAGCGATTTGTCGGGACTCACTATTTCCCAAGCACGGCTCAAACGCGCAAAATGCTTCGCAA
Organism: uncultured Bacteroidales bacterium; assembly: GCA_946185835.1. Taxonomy (GTDB): domain Bacteria; phylum Bacteroidota; class Bacteroidia; order Bacteroidales; family Paludibacteraceae; genus Colicola. The sequence goes on along the minus strand of CAMHKW010000019.1, from coordinate 2,907 downwards.
AATCCGTCTTAACGGACTCCTCTTTGAGACATTGTTGCGCTGCCTGCAATCCTTCCCAGTTGCCTAAAGTACGGTCCACACCAGGGAAGAAACGCAGACACTCGTCCATGAACGACGGAATCATCGCGCGTATCTCATCTATATTCTTGATTACGGTTTTGATTGTCTCCTCGTCGAACGCAAGCGATTTAGCCACATTGTCAAATACGCCCACGAAATCCACAATCAGACCATTCAGTTTGTCATGCGTATATTTGCGGTTGGTACGGCAAATAGCTTGCAAAAGTGTATGATCTTTCATCGGCTTGTCAAGATACATACATTGCAGGATGGGCGCATCAAATCCCGTCAGTAGTTTGCTGGTCACAATGACGAATTTGAGCGGCGACAGCGGGTCGCGGAACTGATCCAGCACACGTTTCTGCTCGTCGCGCGAGAGTTGGTATTGTTTGTAATCGTCTGCCTTGTCTCCATCGGTATGCATGACTATGACGGTCTCATCCTCACGACCAAGCAAAGCATCGATGGCTTTCTTGTATTTGACGCAGCACTCGCGGTTATATACCACCACTTGCGCTTTCATGCCGGATGGCTCTACCGTCTCGCGGAAATGTTTGACAATATACCGGCACACCTCTTTTATACGTGCATCAGAGGTAAAGAACGCCTCAACCGATGTCCTTTTCACTAATTGCTGCCGTTGGTCCTCATCTATCTCATCGGTCAATTCATCAAACTCTTTCTGAAGTTTTTCTTTGTCTAAATGCAGGGAAACGGGCACAGTTTGGAAATTGAGTTCCAATGTTGCGCCATCGTCCACCGAGTTCTGGAACGTGTATTTGCTTAGGTAGCCGTTCTTATCCTCATCAGAACCGAAGGTTGCAAAGGTGTTGTGCTCGCGTTTGTTAATAGGTGTTCCCGTCAGACCGAAGAAAAACGCATTAGGTAATGCCTGACGCATTTTGCGCCCGAGGTCCTTCTCCTGCGTGCGGTGCGCTTCATCGACAAGGACAATGATGTTGTCACGCTCTGATAGGACCTTCGACACATCGCCAAACTTAAATATCGTTGTGATGAGTATCTTCCTTTGGTCCTGTTCAAAGAACTGCTCCAGTTTCTCTTTCGTTTCGGCTACGGCAAGATTTGGTATTTCAGCACGAGTAAAATCGCCGGTTATCTGGTCCTCCAAATCGATTCGGTCATCCACAATCACTACCGTCGGAGCATGCAACTCATTCAGCTTGCGCAGCTTCTGAGCCACAAACACCATCAGCCATGACTTACCGCTACCTTGGAAATGCCAGATCAGACCGGATTTAGGTCCTACATGTTGCGTATAGGTTGAGCAAACACGCTGCACGATAGCGTCGCCGCCCAAGTACTGCTGATAGCGGCAAACGACTTTGATTGCGCGTCCTTGCGTATCTGCCGTAAAGACGGAATAGTAGCGGTAAATATCCCACAACCGGCGAGGAGTCAACAGGTGCTTGAAATTGCTTAATGTCGGGGTAAAATTACCATGTTCGCGGTTTTCATCGGCAAACCATGGTCCCCATTTTTCCGCCGGAAGACCTATGCCGCCATACATCAGTTCGCGCCCGTTCGTAGCGAAACTGAGGATATTTGGCACAAACATCTCAGGGATACTCTTCTGGTACTTTACAATATCGTTGGCTCCATCTGCCCATGTCACACCGGAACGGAATGGTGATTTGACTTCGCCTATCACCATCGGGATACCGTTGATAATGAACACTAAATCCAGTCGTTTCCCGCCATCTTTGCTCGCACGGGGGTATATCCATTGGTTGGTGACGATACAGTAGTTATTGGCAGGATTCTGTTCGTCGAAAAAACGGATATTGATATTCTGCCCATTTTCGCCAAAGGGGAAAGAGTTTTTCTCGAAGAGCAACTTGCGGAAGGCATTGTTGTTTTGCACAAGATGTTCTTTAGGTACGGAAATCAGCAGTGTCCGCAGTTTGTAGATGACTTGATCGGCCTGCTCGGCTGTAATGTTGTTGAGGATTACAAGACTTTCGCGTAACCATGGTTCTACTAACACACTCTCCATTGGTCGCTCAATCTCATTGGCATGTTTATAGTCCCAGCCACATTCGCATGCCGCCTGAATAAATATTTGCTCAATATTCGATTCTTGTAATGTTTTATTAGCCATGATAGTTATTATTTGCGTTTTTTAATTATTTCCCAGTGTCCACTATAGCCGCTACCTTCGTATCTTACCTTATCTTGTATTTTCTCTAACTTTCGACCTATAGTTTTTTCGCTGACTTGCAATTTATCCCCAATTTCAGCTCTTGTTATTTTAGGATTTTGATAAATCAATCGAATTATTTCTTGAAGGACACCTTGAGGGACATCTTGAAGGACATCTTGAAGGACATCTTGAAGGACATCTTGAAGGACATCTTGGGTTGCTCTTTGTACGAGCCAATCATTCGGACGGCGAGATTCAGAAGAAAAATTAATACCAATTTTTATTTTCTCGCGATCATCAACAGACCAAGGTAGTTCGTATTGCTTGTCCTCGATCTGTTGTAGTGCAATTTCTGCGGTCGAATCTAATTTACATTCTATGATATAAATATAATCAGCTGTGCGAAGAAGCATATCAATACGTCCGTCAGAGGTCATGTATTCAACATCAACATGGAAACCAAGCAACTTGCAAAGAATAAAAAGAACATTCCTAAAATGGGCCTCAGGAGTGGTCTGGGCGTCATATTGAAAATCTGCGAAAAAGGCCTGTAACCGTATAAGAAACTCCTCGGCTTTCCCTGAACGAACTTCCTCTACAAATTGACCGATGGCAAATGCACTTTCTTCTCTACGAACAGATGTATAATACGGCAGTATATAACGGAAGAAACCTGATTGTACTTC